>JANYLD010000146.1 GCA_025363835.1 Armatimonadota bacterium | reverse complement strand
TTGCAAAAGGCGAAAGAAAAAGATAGTTAAAGCCGAACATCGACAATCTGTTCTGATTCCGATACGTGTTCTTCAATGGGTTGTAACCAGCATCGGTCGTGGCTAAGGGCGGGCCGGCATAGATGCCGTATACGTCCCCTCGGGTCGGATCGACAAAGATGCTCCGATCCTTGAGGTAGGGCAGCAGGATGAGCGGCCAAAGGTCGGTCCGCTTCTCGCCGTAGATGCTCAAGGTTCCGTCCTGGATGTTCAGCAAGTCACGGTAAGGGCCATTGGACACGATCGGAATTCGATCATCCGCGTCTTGCCCGTATCGCTGGGCTGCGAGGGCGAGCTTCTTCAGGTTCGTGGCGTTGTTACCCTTCGCCGCCGCTTGGGCCGCTTGGCTAAAGACTGGGAACAGAATCGCCGCCAAAATGGCGACGATGGCCGTGATGACTAATAGCTCGGTCAATGAAAAGGCTCTCTTGCGCATCGTGCATCTCCCCGGATCCAAAACTGGATGGTAATTAGTTAGAGGATCAAGGGAAGCAAAAGGTCACAACGATTTACAAAAGCGCCTTTTTATCCGCCGTAGTAGTTGTCGTCCAGGTTCCAAAGATATTTCCTCTTGTCCGTGATGACGGCGCCGCCGCCGCCATAGGGTCCGCTATGCCCGGCGCTCCAATAGTTAATGCCGGCCGTCATCTGTTCGTCGGTCATGAATTTGACGTGACCGTCGAGGAAGGCCACGTTATTCCCTCCGAGGATTGTCTCGCGGTAGAAGAAATCGGTTCCTCGTTGGTGCCCTCGCGTTTTCGTGTCCATATCGCCGCACCAATCACCAGAGCATGGGGAGCCGTTCCACAAGATCAGTTCGTCATATTTGTCCGCGCTCAGGCCCCACATTCCAGGCGCGTTGACAACCAAGAAGCGCGAGTTTTGTCGATGTATACAGGAGCACCTTTTAGACCCGTTGGAACTCCACCCCGATCGGTCACCGTGTAGAAGATTGTCTTGCTGGGGTCCTTGGCCTGGGCATAGGGGGATTTCCAAATGCCATTAACGTCATCCCTTCTGGGATCCTGATAAACGTGAATGTCCTTGACGAAAGGAAGCAGGAGAAAGGGCCAAGTGACTCACTTTTTCTGCTCAGAGTAAACCGGGACGCCTCGGATCGCGTTGTAGGAGCCATTCACCCAAATCGGAATATGGTCATTAGACTTGGCCGTAGCGGATTGGGCGGCCGAGATTCTGCCTAGATTCGCCTTGTTGCTTACTTTACTGGCGGAGACTAGCTCGAGCAGCGGCGAAAGAATGCTCGCGAGAATGGCAAAGGAGGCGCCGGCCGCCAACGTTTGTTGGAGACTCGAGCCGCGCTCGGTTTTACTTTCTATTTTCATCGGCCCAATCAAAGTCTAACACCATCACCAAGCTGCCGTTAGA
This sequence comes from Armatimonadota bacterium, assembly GCA_025363835.1. Lineage (GTDB taxonomy): Bacteria > Armatimonadota > Fimbriimonadia > Fimbriimonadales > Fimbriimonadaceae > JANYLD01. The sequence goes on along the minus strand of JANYLD010000146.1, from coordinate 10,421 downwards.
TGGGAGGGTTGCATCGCAAGCATGACGACGCAACCCTCGCGGACCTCAATACAACCCGAAATAGTTGCTGTTGAGGTTCCAAATGTATTTGGACTTATCGGTAACCGCAGCGCCACCGCCGGAATAGGGTCCGTTTGGCGTTGCCGTCAGGTAGTTGGTGCCGGCCGCCATAGCGACGTCACTCAGGAAGCTGACATGGGCATCCAGGAATGCCACGTTGTTGCCTCCCAGGGTCGGCTCGATGTAGGTGTAGTTTTGCGTCCGGAGCTCACCATGTCCTGGGTCCGTGTCGCCGCACCAGTCCCCAGAACAGTTCGTACCGTTCCAGAAGAGAATATAGGGCGAGGCAGACGATGCTTCTACGTTCCAGAATCCCGGGGGATTGAGGGAGGAAAAGCCCCTGGTCGTGTCCTGCACGCCCAATTGATCGCTAAAATTCTGCGTTACGTACCCACGGCTTGAGACTCCGTAAAAGATTGTTTTTGTGGGTTTATCCGCTTCAAAGAAGCCATGAGACTCTGCGACCATGAAATCGGTAGGCGCAGCCTCGTTGAAAGCTTCGGCCGGTATGTAGATCGGAGAAAGGAACAGATAGTTGTAACCGAAGAATGAAAATCGGTTCTGGTTTCGGTACGTATTCGCCAAGGGGTTGAAGCCGAAATCGGTGGTAGCGAGCGGCGGTCCACTCCAGATGTTGTTGACGTCGTCCCGGCGCGGATCCACGTAAGTGGCCCGATTAACGACATACGGCATCAGAATCAGCGGCCAAGCGTCCGTACGCTTCTCACCGTAAATCGTCAATGCGTTGTCTGCGACGTTCGAAAGATCCCGATATCGGCCATTGATGCTGATCGGCATTCGGTCGTCGTAGTCCTGTCCATACCGCTGGGCAGCCAAAGCGATCTTTCTCAGGTTTGGTTTGTTGGAAACCTTGCCTGCTTGGACCTCGGCGCTGAAGACGGGAAACAATATGGCCGCCAAGATCGCAACGATTGCGACCACAACAAGCAACTCAACTATGGAAAAGGCCTTTCTCTTCATTTTTTTGGACTCCAAGACTCGTCTCGCAAAGCGAGCTAATGATTTGGAGAACGGCGAGCCGCAAAAGGTTACACAAATTAAGATTTTTTTCGTAGAGAGAGGTAAAACCCCCCTATGAAACACCTCCGGCCCTTTATCTCGATCGCTGTTCTAGCCTTCGCCGCAGGCTCGTTCGCGCAAGAAGCCCAGAGCAATGCTCACGTTATCAGCCCGCCGATCTCTCTCCCGGCCCCCACTCCCACGGTTCTGAGTCTCGCGGAATCGCAGGCCAAAGCCAGCGGAAAAAACGTGTTGGTGATCTTCCACGCCTCGTGGTGCGGCTGGTGCAAGCGGCTTGAGGCCTTCATGTCCGATCCAAAGTTCAAGCAAGTGTTTAGCGACAACTTTGTGACCGCGAAGCTGACCGTGCTCGAAGATGACAAGCACAAGTTGATGGAGAACACGGGTGGTCTAGAGGAAATGGACCAGCTCGGTGGGCGTGATGCGGGCCTTCCTCTCTTCGCGATCCTCGACCCCTCAGGCAATATGATCATCAACTCGGTTCGACCGGCCGCAGGTGCGGACAAGGGCGGCAACACCGGCTTCCCTTCCGAAGCTCAGGAAATTACGCACTTCTTGACGATGATGCAGAAGGGCGCGCCCAAGATCACTGCCGATCAGCTTCAGGACATGCAGACCTACTTGGAAGCACAAGCGGCCGCTTTAAAGGCAGCAAGCCATCCAACGACCACGCCGGCCACACCGCCTGCCGCGGGTGGTGGGGGAAACCACTAAGTATTGAGTATTGAGTATTGAGATTCGAGCATTGAGAACTTGAAAATTCTCGATGCTCGACACGTGACGCTCAATACTCAACACTTGAACCGCGACACTCCCGGCTTCAGGGCACGAGAACTTGGTCGATTCCCTGAATTATTCCGTTGCTAGCACTCACGTTCGTCACCACATAGTGCGCACCGCCGATCGTCCCATGGCCACCGACGATACCGGTTGGGATGGCCCGACCCGACATTGGGTGTAGGCTTCCGCCCTTGACAGCGGCCACCGCATCGACTCTTCCCATGACCACATGGTGGAGCAGGATTGCTCGCAGGCGAGTCGGATTGGCCCGCAGATTATCGAGCTGCGCCTTAGAGTATTTGGCGTTGAATGCCGCGTCAGTCGGGGCGAAAACCGTATAGGGTCCCGGATCCTTTAACGTAAAGGTCAGGCCGGCGTCGGTAAGCAATGACAAGAAGGTGTTGAACTTCTGGGTAGCGAGGGCCTTGTCGACCAAATCCATGCCCTGGGCCGGCGCCATTTGGGTTAGGATTGCCAACCCGCAAACAAAGATTGCGATTCGTTTTCCAATATTCATGCAAGTAACTCCAGTTTCTCATCCATTTGACGAGCAAGCGGCTGTGTAGGTGCGATTTTTCTAGAATTTGCGTGCAAAATGACGGTGTCCCCTCGTTGGTCTAACTAGTAGACTGATGTTTACCGACATGCCACGAAAGCCCCGCCCTGCCCCGAATGTCATCAAGCTCTATGTAACCTCTTCTGGCCCCGCCAAGGGCGAGCCGGACTGCCGGGCTGCATTTCAGACGAAGGACGGCGCAGTGGAATTTCTGACGAATTTGCATGGGCTGCAACTAGAGGAAGCGCGCAAGTTGAAGAAGGAGTTGCAGTTGCGTCTGAAACGGCGCATTCACGGTTCAGACTTGTGCGCGATCCAGGTGGAGGCCATGGAACCGCAGTTGGCTGAGTCGGCGCTGAGCGGGGAGCTTTACTTGGGTGTCGCTGAGAACGTGCGGACGCCTCGAAAGCTGCGAAAAGTAAAGAGCATTTTCTAGCGGCATGTAGCATCGCCCTCTGGGCGATGTTTCTCGATCCTAAGCATCGCAAGGCGTACAGCTAAGGGCAAACGTCGGTCGAGAGCGAGAGTCTTCGCCCCGAAGGGCGATGCTACGGCTCGGGAGACCCTAACCAAGTTTCGAGGCGCGCTGGGCGGGAGGCGAGTCCCGTGGTCCCAGTGCGCCTCAATTCTTTGGCCGTCAGCGCAAGCGCTTCTGACCAGTCGACTTCTGCGGAGAGCTCTAGTAAATCTTGCGATCTACTGGCGAGCCATCGAGTCAGCCGAATTAGTTTTCGGATGGATCCGGCTTGATGTACACCGAGCCGGATCCTCTCCTCGGTTCGCGATCGCCATCGCATCTCCGAGCGGAGCCGAAACCTTTTGTTGGCCTCCCGTTATGGTCGGGACCAATCTTGGTGCCCCATCCATTACTCCTTCGGTGCGCTATACCAAGGCACATCCTCCGGGTTGCGTTCGGCCGTGCACTCGCTGAGCGGTCTCGGGCCTACTCAACACTATCCCTTGCGGGCGGCGGCTTCTACTTACGTGTCTTCCGCAGTGCGCACACTCTTCGTCTTTCCAGTACCTGATTGGATCGGTTACCCTTTCCATCCTTGGCGCTTTGTTTCGAGGAGCGCATGGATAAGTTACTACTGAATCGCATGAATGTGCAAGCACTATTTTCGGGCCTTTTCCACGGTTTCGGGTGGATAAACGGTGGTGATCTACGGTTTAGGTTCAAACGTCTCAACAATCAGATTTAAGTTCAAATCAGCCTATTTTCGCTGGCAATAACGGGCCAACCGGATGTGGAAAAAAACTTGGGACGAAGTGCCAAATATCCGCTTCTAGCGACGACCAAGCGTAGAATGAGACTAATGGAATTCCGCGTGGTAACCAAACACACCAAAGAAGGAGTTTCGGCGTGTGTGCCGGGCCTTCCCGGCTGCTGGTCGGAAGGCGAAACTGAAGAAGAGGCCCTCGCGAGCATTCAAGAAGCCATTACTGAATATCTGGAAGTTGCCGAGTCACTTGCCAAGCGGGAGTCGGGGACGAGATCCCATACGGTGCATGTGAACGTTGCCTAATCTGCCTGGCATCAATCACCTGCAGGCCGTGAAAGCGTTTGAAAAGGCTGGCTTTTGGATTGAGCGCCAAGGCAAACACATTGTGATGAGTGGATGGCAAGAGGATCATCATAATCCCTCGTCACAATCCGATACAAGCCTTCACTATGGGGAATCGTGAAGGATGCCAGTCTGACAGTAACTCGCTTCAAGAAACTGCTCTGACGGCTCGGATCAACACCACTCGCAACTCACCAACCACGACCCACCAAAACCAAAGCCGTATAATTCCGGCATGTCCACCGCTACCGTTCTTCGCACGCCCCTGTACGACGCGCACGTACGCGCGGGAGGGAGGATGGTTCCGTTTGCCGGATATGAGATGCCGGTTCAGTATCAGAGTGTTATCGCCGAATGCAAAGCGGTGCGCGAGCATGCGGGAATGTTTGATGTCAGCCACATGGCTCGGCTGACTTTGATTGGCGAGAACATGATTCCGTATCTGGAGTGGATCACCACGAACGACATTTCAAAGCTGACTGACGGAGTTGGACAGTATTCCCTGCTCCCCAACGACAATGGTGGCGAAGTGGACGACATCATCGTCTACCGGATCGTTGCGAACAGCTTCTCGATGGTTGTCAACGCAGCGAACCACGAGAAGGACGTGGCCTGGTTAAAGGCCAATAACAGCTACGAGGTCGAAATCACCGACCAAACCGACCAGACGGCGATGATCGCAGTCCAGGGACCGGCTGCCGTTCCCCTCTTGGCTCAACACAGCGATGCCGAACAAGAGCTGCTGAATGCCCCGATGTTCGGCGTCGTCCGCTGCAATATCAATGATGTTCTCTGCATCGCTTGCCGTTCCGGCTACACAGGTGAGGATGGGTACGAGCTAGTCTGCCGCGCCGATGTAGCCAATCAGCTTTGGGACGCCTTGGTGGAAATGGGAGTGAAGCCCTGCGGCCTCGCCTCCCGCGATACCTTGCGCGTAGAAGCCGGGTTGCCGCTCTACGGGCACGAGCTAAGCGATGACATCAACCCAATATCCGCAGGCCTAGGCTGGGTTGTCGGGAAGAACAAGCAGTTTATTGGATCCGAGATCATCAATAGGGCCCGGCAGGAAGGGACACCCAAGAAGCTGCAGGGTGTGCGCTTGGACTCCAAACGCCTCCTTGTTCCGGAGATGAAGGTGTACGTTGGAGACCGTGAAGTGGGGGCCATCACGAGCGGCGTCTACTCCGTCGTCTTGGAGTCATCTATCGGCTTCGCCTTTATCGACAGTGACATTACTCTGGAGACGCCCTGCGAGGTGGACGTGCGGGGCAAGCGAGAGTCTGGGACGATCGTGAGCAAACGCTTCTTCAAGCGAGCCAAGTAGGAGCCAGCGGCGTTGCGGCGTAAGGGCATTGCGGCATTGGGCCGCGCTCTACGTTCTGGGTTGTCTTTCAAAAAGGTCGAGCGCTTTGAGGATTCCCAACCTTACGACGCCACAACCCCGCGACCAGGTAACGCCGCAACGCGGCAACGCCGTAACGCCGATTTTCTAAGAGCCCTACGCCGTTGCCCCTTCTCCAGATAAACTAAGATTTTGATGGAAACACTGACTCGGAAAGTCATCTGTGCGCTCGACACTCCCAACGAACAGGAAGCCATTCAAACCGTCCGGAAGCTCGCCACTAAGGTTGGCGCCTTTAAAATAGGACACGGACTCGTACTGCCCCACGGCCTCGACATTGTCGACCGACTACAAGATGCGGGCGCTGAGCGCATCTTTCTCGACCTCAAATTCCACGACATTCCTAACTCAGTCGCCCTAGCCGTTCGCGAGGCGGCCAAGCGGCAGGTTTGGATGCTCACACTTCACATCGCCGGCGGGCCGGCCATGATGACCGCGGCGGCCGAACAAGCAAAGGCGTACAGCGCGGATCAAGCCCCGCTTCTCGTCGGTGTTTCCGTCTTGACTTCACTGGACGAGCACATGCTTCGCGACTATCTCGCAGTGACAAGGCCGCTCGAAGAGCACATGGTGGAGCTTTCAAAGGTAGCGATGGACTTTGGCCTTGACGGGGTGGTCTGCTCCGCGCACGAGGTCAAAGCGATACGCACCGCAATCGGCCACCAAGGGGTGATCGTAACTCCAGGCATCAGGCTGCCAAGCGGCGAACACCACGATCAGAAACGGGTAGGCAGCGCGGTTGAAGCGCTTGCCGATGGCGCGAATTATCTGGTGATCGGACGAGCGCTCACCGACAGCGAAGATCCAGATTCGGTCCTGGAGCAACTCGGACTGCTTGCACCTGCCTAGGCGGTTGTGAACCGTTGTGCTCGTTGTGGTGAACTCTCCCAAACCCAGACAATGACCCCGCAAGATCAGAGACATCTGCTCGCTTGGTACGACCTCGAGAAGCGTGACCTTCCTTGGCGTCGTACTAGCGATCCCTATGCGATTTGGGTGAGCGAGATCATGCTCCAGCAGACCCAAATCGCCACCGTTCTTCCCTACTTCCAACGATGGATGGGGCAGTTTCCCACCGTTCAATCCCTGGCTGCCGCAGACGAGCAAGATGTTCTTTCACTCTGGCAAGGCTTGGGCTACTACCGGCGTTGCGGAATGCTACTAGCCGGCGCCCGGTTTGTAACGAAAAACGGCATTCCCGCCGGCGTGGAAAATTGGCTCAAAGTGCCAGGAATCGGACGCTATACTGCAGCGGCGATCGCTTCCATCTCCCAGAGTGACCCCGCACCCCTGGTGGACGGAAACGTGGAACGCGTGTTTGCCCGCTTCACTGGCTGCGAAAGTTCCGGTCAGGCTTTGCACAAACGTGCCTGGCAGTGGGCGGAAGCTTCATTGTTCAGGGCCCGTCCTGGAGATTGGAACCAAGCTCTGATGGAACTTGGCGCTTGCGTCTGCAAACCGGCTGAAGCCAAGTGCACTTGCTGTCCTCTGCGGAGTTCCTGTGTAGCAAATACGCTGGGACTTCAACGTGAGTTGCCCCATCGGCCGCCGAAATTGGAAGCGGCAAAGCTCCAAGAAATCGTTAGGATTCCTTACTATTCAGGCTCGTTTGGTGTGCGGCAAATTGCTGCGGGCGAGTGGTGGCAAGGCATGTGGGAGTTTCCTCGAGTGCGGGTGGGAAGTGCTGAGCAAGACCTCGGGCCGGGTGTGTCCGAGCTTGCGGGAGTGGTCAAGTACCAGGTCACCAATCACAAGCTGACAATGGAAACCTACGTCCACCATTGCGAGGTTCGCGTTGAGAGCCTAAAGTGGGTTTCACTCGGCGCACTCGAAAGCCTTCCCTTGCCTGCCCCACAAAGAAGGGCATTAGCTTTGGCGCTGCTTCGCTTAAGGGAGCCAGCCATTCTTCTTGCTCGCCAACGATAAGCAAAGGCTAGAACTCGAAAACTTCTCATCCACTTCACCGAGGTTGTCTCCCTCGACCCAAAACCGAAAGCCGAGAGCCTAGCGCCTCCGCTGCAAGGTAACTTTGTAGTTAGTGAGCACGGGCAGGCGGGCATACGATCTTCTCCGGGGTTATGTGAACACCGAGTGGGACAGAATTCAAGGGATCGAGCGCAACGATGCGCTTGATGAATTGGATGCAGCCCTTGACTCGACCAACCCGGGCAACTACAAGACAGCGCCCAAGCCAGAAGTGCGCGTTAAGTTGCCACCGGAGGACGCCAAGACCTATGCTCGACAAGTCTTGGGCGTGCCCGAAAGAGCGGATTTCGAGGCCATTCGGCACTCCTTTGAGAAGCTCTGCAAGCGGAGCGATCCTTCTCGCTTTCCGGAGAACAGCGAAGAAGCGAGGACTGCTTCGGATATTCAGAAACGGATCTATTGGGCATACGGCGTTCTGACCGAGGACACAGACGAGACCGAAATGCGATTCCGCTCCCTCGAGATCGACTAATAGCGACGCTGCTGCGGCCCAAACATTCCGTACCCGGCGGGAAACCAGCGGCTTAACGGCCACCCGAACCCGAAGCCCCTCATGACATTGAAATGGTTCATCACGTTCGCGACCCGGTCGTAATGGTCCACGATCGCCTGGGATTCCGACGCGTATTGTTGCTCGACTTTGACGGCGGCTGGGCTTGGCTCGTCAACGCTTGCAATCTTGTCCATTTCAGAGTCCTGAACCCAAATCCCGCAAACGTTGTCGCAGGTGTGGAGGATGACCGGTCCGTTCATGTAGTGGTAAGGCGCAAGGACATGCCCGCAGACCGGGCAGGGCGGATTGCTTGGATGTGTCGGCAACGCCTCGGCAGCGGGAGCGACTTGGCTCTCAATGTCCTTTATTTGGTCGGGGTTCAACTCGACCCGAATACGATAAAGGTCGTCCCCGTCTAGCCAGATGCCTGCGCATTTGGGGCACACCGAAATCGGGATGTTGTAGAACCGCTTGTCTTCCAGTCCAGTCTTGCAATCAGGACACGCCAACGCCATGATCTTAGGATAGCCGACGGAAGGATGGAGATCAGGTTTGAAGGATGAATGCGCTCCGCCTTTATCGCCTTCCACCTTCCACCTTCCGCCTTCATCCTTCCGCCTTCATCCTTCCGCCTTCCGCCTTCCGCCTTCCGCCTTCCGCCTTCCGCCTTCCGCCTTGCGCCTTCATCCTTCCTCCTTCCTCCTTCATCCTTCATCCTTCCGCCTTCCGCCTTCCGCCTTCATCCTTCATCCCTCATCCTTCATCCTTCATCCTTCATCCTTTCGAACGTACCTTTCGCCCCTCTGATCCGTCCATTTCGTTGCATCTCAGGAGAGTTCATGCTTAGCACCCTCGCACTTTGTTTAGCCCTGCAAGCCGGCCAGGCGCCGACTTATCACGAAGTCACCATTTACAACCAAGGCTTCGGCCTAGTCAAAGAAAACCGCGTTTTCAGGCTCAAGCCGGGGCGACAGACGGTTGCCGTAGAAGACGTTGCTCAGCAGATTGAGCCGGCGAGCGTTGGAGTCAGAAGCCTGACCAGCCCAAACGACTTCACCGTTCTGGAGCAGAACTACCAATACGATCTCATCAGCACGCAGGCCATTCTCAACAAGTCGGTCGTCCAGAAGATCCGCTTCATTCGGCATTTCGGAGCGGAGCGCGAGGTTTTGGAAGGCACCTTGATCAGCGCGCCCTACGCGGTCGTTGGTTCGCCCGACGGTGGGTCTTCCGAGACCTACAACGGGATGGTGATTAAGACCGACGATGGCCGGATCATTTTAAACCCAACCGGAGAAGTGGAAGTCTCGTCGGTGCCCCCCGGGATGATCAGTGTGCCTACCTTGCTTTGGGATCTGGACACGACCAAGGGCGGCGACCAAACTGTTGAACTCAGCTACCTGACGAAAGGGATCAATTGGAATGCTGACTATGTCCTCACGCTGGGCGACAACTCCACAGCAGATTTTCTTGGCTGGGTGACCATCAACAACCAATCTGGCGCGACCTTCAAAGACGCCAAGCTGAAGTTGTTGGCCGGAGACGTAAACCGAATTCAGCCCCCGCAGTTTGGAGGGGTTGGAGGGGGCGCCAGGTTCGATATGGCGGCCAAATCTGCGGAGCAATTCCAGCAGGAAAACCTCTTTGAGTATCACCTGTACACGCTTCAACGGCCAGCGACCATCAATAATCGGGAGATCAAGCAAATCTCGCTCCTAGAAGGCCACGGGGTGAAGTACACGAAAGATCTCATTCTCGATTCTCTCAAGGACTTCGGCGTTTACTATCCAAGCGAAAATCAAGTGGGCGTGGGCGACCTCAAGCCTACGGTTCGCGTTTCCTTCGTCAACTCAAAAGAGAACAACTTGGGAATGCCCCTTCCGAAGGGCACGATCAAGGTCTACCAGAGAGACTCCAGCGGGTCAGTCCAGATGCTTGGCGAGAATGCCATCGACCACACGCCTAAAGACGAAACAGTGTCTCTGGACATCGGCAAGTCGTTCGACATCGTTGCTAACCGCAAGAGGACGAACTTCAAGGTGATCAACACTTACACCACTCAGGAGTCGTTCGAGATCGATATCCGAAACCGGAAGGACGTCGCCGACACAGTGCAGGTCTACGAAAGGCACTACGGTGATTGGCGGGTAACGGACAAGTCGATGGATTTCAAAAAGCTCGACGCGAACACGATGGACTTCGTGGTGAACATAAAACCGGGCGAAGACAAGGTCATCACCTACACCGTTATCACCAAGTGGGGCTAGGCCGATTTGGGAGTGCGCGTGCTTGCTAGCTCTTTTGCTCAGCTTACAAATTGTGCTGTGCGTGGAAGTCTGCAAAAGCGCGAGCAAGGAGACTGTTGCAATGGCTCGACAGTGCAATTAAAAAGCGAGGTCCAGTGATGATTTTTCCCAGGGGGGGCGAAATGGGATCGCGAAAGAGTGGGTTGTGCGCCCAAAAAACACTCCATCTGGGCTTTCGTGTGGGATTTTCAGGGGATGAGCCCTGTAAGGATCTGGAGATTAAAGGTTAGGG
>JANYLD010000109.1 GCA_025363835.1 Armatimonadota bacterium | reverse complement strand
TTCATAGCACGCAAAAGCGCGAGCAAGCACGCGCACTCCCAAAGAGCATCACAAGATATACCGGCTCAAATCAACGTCCTTTACGAGTTCTGCAAGCCGCTCGCGCACCATACCTCCGTCGTAAACGTACTCCTTTCGCTCCACCTCTGGCGCCTCAAAAAGCACGTCCTCCAACAGTCGCTCCATCACCGTGTGCAGCCTCCGCGCCCCAATGTTTTCCGTCTTGGAGTTCACCTCAGCCGCCAACCGCGCGATCTCGTCCAGCGCGTCGTCGGTAAAGGAAACCGTCACTCCTTCAACGGCTAGCAACTTCTCATACTGCTTTGTTAGCGCGTTGCGAGGCTCGCGCAATATCCGGCGGAAATCCCCCTCGGTCAAGGCATCAAGCTCCACGCGAATAGGCAAGCGGCCCTGCAGCTCAGGAATCAAATCCGAAGGCTTGGACATGTGGAAAGCGCCGGCGGCAATAAATAACACGTGGTCGGTCCGCACCGGTCCGAATTTTGTCGCGACTGTTGAGCCTTCGATGATGGGAAGCAAATCGCGTTGAACCCCCTCACGAGAAACATCCGGGCCGGAGCCTCCTTGCTTGCCCGCCACTTTGTCCAGCTCATCTATGAAGATGATTCCGGTCTGCTCGGCACGCCGGATCGCATCGCGGTTCACACCAGGGCGGTCGAGTGCCTTCTTTGCTTCTTCCTCAGTGAGAATTCCCTTCGCCTCCGCCACCGTCACCTTCCGTCGGCTACGTCGCTGCTGGAAAGGGCCCACCCCCGGGTTTCCGTCGAGGCCCATCTCCTCCATGCCTTGAGGCGTGAATACTTGGATGAAGGGGTTTGAAGCTTCTTCCGTTTCCACTTCGACCATGCGCTGGTCCAGCTTTCCAGCCCTCAACTCCTTCTCAATCTTTTTTCGACGCTGGGCGGTGAAGCGAGCTTCTTCTTTCGACATCTCTTCCGTGTGATCCGCGTCGTAGGACTCCTCAAATCGCGCCCCGAACGTCTCCATCGCTTTTTGCATTAAGTCCATCGAGATACGGCTGCCAGGCCGTGGCTTCGGGATCCGAGAGGATTTCTCGTCGTCCAGCAAGTCCACAAGACGAAACATTGCCGCCTTCTCTGCCTCTGGTCGAATAGACTCAATCCTTTCGCGCTCGACGAGGCGGACCGATGCACCAACCAGGTCACGCACCATGGACTCCACATCACGGCCCACATAGCCAACTTCCGTAAACTTCGTCGCTTCAACCTTGATAAAAGGAGCCTTTGCAAGCTGCGCCAGCCGCCGCGCGATTTCGGTCTTGCCGACGCCCGTAGGCCCGATCATGAGGATGTTTTTCGGAAGAATGTCCTCCCGCTCAGTCGCCGGAAGCTGCTGACGGCGATAGCGGTTACGCAACGCAACCGCGACTGCCCGTTTGGCCGCGTCCTGGCCCACGATATAGCGGTCGAGCTCCGCCACGATCTGCCTGGGCGTCAGCTCCTCGATCGGGAGACTCATGGCTTCAACTTACCAGAGCCTAACTTGGCTGCAGCTTCGTTAAAACGCTTCGCTGCTTCGGTCGCATCTTCAACCGTCGTCTCTCGGCCAAACGTAAACCGTAGTCCTTCTTTAGCATCACCTTCTGAGTAGCCACACGCCTGCAGTACGTGGCTTGGCTCGATGCTGCCCGAGGAGCAAGCCGCCCCGCTGCTGGCGCTGACTCCCATCCGGTCAAGAAGGATCAACATCGTCTCCGCCTGCACGCCGGGAATTCTAAGGTGGGCGTGGCCGGGGAGAATATCTTGCAGGTTAGGAACGCTCAAAGCCAAATCGGGAATATCTAAGCCCGCCAAAAACCGGTCCCGCGCCCCTCGGCGCCCATCCGGCAGGGAAGGTACGCGCCGAACCGCTTCGCCAAAGCCGACAATCCCCGCCACATTCTCCGTCCCCGCCCGCATCTCCCGCTCCTGCCCGCCGCCGTAGAGGACAGGCTTGATCCTTGTACCGGCACGGACATACAACGCGCCGACGCCTTTAGGCCCGTTGATCTTGTGCGCAGATATCGTGACAAGCTCCGGCCCCCCTTCCCCTTGTGCCGACGAGTCCGCCGTAGCTTTAGCGAAGGAGGATATGTGTGCGCCGTCTCCCCTTGCCCGGATGTTCGTGCCGGGGAGGGGGAGACCGACGGAGTCGAGAGGGGGTGCATTCGAGGGGTTTGAGGCGGAAGTGGCGGGGGGATGGGGGTTCCGGGAGCTGTCAATCGAGACATTACTCGGAAGCGCATTCAGTTCCGAGTTCCGAGTTTCGAGTTCCGAGCTCGAAAGAAACGTCTGCACCATGTCGCAGTGAAAAAGCGCTCCAGCCCCGTGCGCCAAGCGCCCAACATCGTAGACAGGCTGCAAAGTCCCCAATTCGTTATTGGCTGCCATGACGCTCACTAAGAGAACGTCATCCCCAAGCATCTCTTCCAAAACCGCTACCTGAACTCGCCCGATCCGATCGACCGGAATCAACTCCACCAAATATCCCAATCGCGCCAAGAATGGAGCCAAATGCAAAACACAGTGGTGCTCGACTGCCCCAAAAAGAATGCGCTGACGGCGAGAATCCTCGTTCCCTAGAGCCGCCCCAACGATGGCCAAATTGGCCGCCTCAGTCCCACTACTCGTAAAGACAACCTCCGCAAACAAGCACCCGAGCGCCGAAGAAACGATCTCCCGAGCCTGATCAATCGCATCCTTAGCCCGCCGACCCTCCGCGTGAAGGCTAGAAGGGTTTCCAAACTTTTGCCGAAGCCACGGCTCCATCGCCGCGGCAACTTGCGGCAATAGCGGGGTCGTGGCTGCGTGGTCGAGATAGATGCGCGCAGGGCCGAAGGGGGTCAAGTTAAATCCATTGTGACGGCTCTAGAGTCGGGCAGAGCTAATCACGAAGAGACACAAAGATCTTTGTGTCTCTTTGTGGTTCTTCGTGTTCTTTGTGGTTGATGCCCACAGCCCACACCTAAAGCAGCTTCCGAAAAACCGGCGCCGGCAACAAAGTCGCCGCGTACCGCAAATAACTCTTCATTCGCTCCGGCGCCAGCTGGATCGACCTCGCGTAAGCTTCGCGCCCGCCGGCGGTATCTCCATTCAAAGCCTTCACCGTCCCCAGACAAGCCCAGTTATGCGCCTTCGCCCGCCGCAACTTAGCCGCAGGAAACCGGCCGGAATCCACCTTATCAAGCTCACTTGCAATCCATTGGCGCAGCATCTGATCGTCCTTCCAAATGCGCTCCAATTTATGGCTCGCGTTCTCACCATGTACGCGATAGAACGTGAGAGGCTCGGGTACGAAGCCAACTTGCCATTTTTCGGCAACTCGGAACCACATCTCCCAATCGCCGGACCCAAAGAAGGCCTCGTTAAACCCGCCAAGCTCCTCAAAACAAGCGCGCCGCACCAGCGCAGCACTGGCTATGACCTTGTTCTGATAAACCAGACCCAAGAGGACGTCACCGGTCTCAAATCGAGGAAAGTCAAAACCCAAGGGAGAGCCTTCCATCCTGTCACCCTCGCCGTCAATGAACCATCCGTCCGTATGAACCAGCCCAACCTTGGGATGCGAATCCATCAACTGCACCTCTTTCTCCAGCTTCTCAGGAGCCCACAGATCGTCGTCGTTAAGGATCGCAATGAACTCGCCGGAAGCCTTCGCGAGTGCTACATTGAGGCTCGCGTAGGTGCCGATGTTTTTCTCGTTAAACACTCTCTGCATCCGCTCAGAACGTGCGGATAGCCACTCCCGCGTGCCGTCCGTCGACCCATCGTCGATCGCAACGATCTCCCAGTCCGAAAAGCTCTGCCCCACCACACTTTCAAACGCCGCCGGAAGGTAGCGGATGTGGTTGTAACAAGTCAGGAGGATGGAAACGCGGGGCATTTTACGATTGCTCGATTTTGGATTGCCGATTGCTCGACTCGGGATTGGATGCAAGATACAACATACAAGATGCAACAAACTTCGTCACAGGAAATCCCGAATCCTGAATCCTGCATCCCGAATCGAGCAATCCCAAACTACTGTGTAATGACCTGCACGGACCAGTTGGAGATGTCGAGATTCGGGTCAGGGCAGTCGCCAGTTGGCTCCAGGTGATTAAAGGTTGAGTTGCTGAAAGTTGCAGACCGATTGAGGGGAATGAGGACGTAGTCGTTGATTTGACTCGGGTCTTGCGTGTTGCCGAGCGCGTCATAGATCTTGCCGCCCGAGTCGTTCCCCTGAGGGACTCGGTTCATGGTGAGGAAATTGACTTGGAGTGACTGCAATAGAGGAGCTACAGCGGTGCTGGAGGCTATTTGATTAAGGTCCAACTCAAACGAAATCGTATTGCTGCCCGCTGTGACCGGAGTCGAGTTGATGGGTGCGCCTACCTGGACCGGTTGGGTCATGTTCGTGTCCTGAAAGCGATAGATGAGGTAATTGGGTGAAGTCAGCGGATCCCAGCGGACATAGAGCTCGGCCGTACCTGCAACAAACCCGTTTCCCCAAGGCTGGCTGATGATGGGTATCGGCCCTTGAGTCGTCGGGTTCGGATCCTCTGAGGCGTGCATCGCAACGATGTAAACATAGTTCGGATTGATCTGTCCAGCAACCGTCATCGTAAAGATCACCCGTCTCGCCGACGTTGCAATGCCGTTGGCGGGAAATTTGGCGCAGCCCGAAGTTAGCAGACAAGCAGCCACCCCTACCAACAGAGAGGTCTTCCTTAGTAAGGAAGCACGTATGCTAGCCCGAGCTGAAACACCCCGAAGGGGTTTAAAAAAGTAGCCGGGGGTTGAGCGTTTCCCAGCGATACCCCCGGAAGCTAAGTCAACGGAAACCACCCCGAAGGGGTGGAAGAATCTCCCGACTATCGCTTTCTTCCAATTCGCGAGCAATGATTGCCTCAGATCAACCCCTCCGTGAAATACAAGATCCGGTGGCACGCTTCGCACGTGACAACGCGGCCCTCTTTCGCGATCTCAATGGACTTGACGGGCAACTTCATGCCGCACATCTCGCATGTGCTTAACTTCGTCACTTTGCTCATGCCGACGCCACCTTGGTTATTTCGGATTGCGTCGTACCGCACCAGCAACCCGGGATCGATCGCCTTGGCCGCTTCAGGCCGCATGGCGCTCAACCGCGAAAATTCCGCTTTCAGCCGCTCCTGCTCCTTCAAGACCCGCTTCTGGTAATCGCCCAGCTCGGCCCTCTTGGCGTCCAGTTTCTTCTTGATGTCATCGGCCGCTTTCGTTGCGGCCGGAACGAGCTCATAGAGCTCTAATACCCGCGCATCTAACTCTGCGCGTTGCCTGCGAAACATGTCCTTCTCTTTCTCGAAGGCTTCAACTTCCCGGGGGTTAACAATCTTGCCGCTGTACAGCTCCTTGTCAATCTTTTTAATCTTTTCCTCGAAACCCTTTTGCTTCAGTTCGAGGTCCGTGAGTTCGCTGGACAAGGCCTTAACTCCAGTAGCCTCGTAGTGGTTTTCTAAGGCCCGCAAGTCGGCCATTAGCACTTTGCCCGGGTCGAGGGCCGCTGCCCGCTTTCGTATCTCCACCAGCCCGGAATCGATCTCATGCAGACGCCAGAGTCTCTGAAGGCCAGGGGAATCCATGCCTCAATTATGACTGCGAGCCGTTTAGCTCTCGCATGGCAGGGGTTTTGGCAGTTTGAGGAGCCTTCCAAAAACGGTAACGCATCAAGGTCCAGAAAGCTTCCGGGGCATCAGTCCATCGGATCTTCTTGCCGGCCGCCTTTGAGCGAGCTTCATAGTGGATCGGCACTTCCAAAATCCTCTGACCCATTCTTATAGACTTGGCGGTGACCTCTGGACAGAACTCGAATCGGCGGCATTGAAGATCCATTCTTATGAGGAGATCGCGCTGAACCGCTTTGTAACAAGTTGCCTCGTCGGTAATGCGCTGCCAATACCCGACTCGCACGGATAAGGCCAGCAGAATGTTGACAAGCTTATTGGGCAATGCCATGGACTTCGGTAGCCCCTCGGAAAAGCGCGTGCCGTAAACCACGTTTGCTTCGCCCTTCAGGATCGGGTCCACGAGCTTTGGAATCTCTTCCGGCAAGTACTCGAGGTCCGCATCTTGGATGATGACGACTTTTCCGGTCGCGTAGGGAAGCGCTTTAACGATTGACGCACCCTTGCCGCTTCTGCCCGGATTGGTCAGGATCGTTATCTGATCCTGATACTTTTGGAGAATTTGCGGAGTGCTGTCTGTGCTGCCGTCATCGATGACTATGACCTGCTTGGATAGCGGCAGCGCGAGAAGCCGATCGACGACTTCCGCGATCGTATCTTCCTCATTCAGCGCCGGCACAAGCACCGTCACATCAACTGCTTCGCTGCCGGACATGGACCACAAGTTTACTGCGATGCCCTTCCTACGCCAAGTCGCGATCTTGCCAGCATTGCGCAGGCGGCGCGAATTGGAGCAATTCCGGACTTACTTAGGTGCAATCACCTTTGCTCCCCCGGCCCCTCCATCAGAAAGCCTACGGACACTACGGGCTCGGCTGGGGCCGGGGGAGCCGCTCATGGCGACCCCGGAAGTTCAAGACGCGGTCGCACGGGGATCGTCGTCGCGCCCGAAGCCACCAACCGATCGCCGTCCAACTGAACGTGCGTCACTTGGATCGCTCCATAAAGATGAAGATCTTTGTCCAAATCCACGATCGGATTTAAAGTCTGCAGCAAAGCCGCGGAAGCCACGTCGCTAGCCGGCAACCCGTCCAGCGCAATGTGCGCGTCGGCAAGAGAAATCTGCGCTTTGTCGGCCGCCACCAACTGAGCGTCCACTCGAAAGTTTGCCTTCACCACCAAGAACTCTCCATAGCCCTCCACCACCGCCCGGCCCTTCTCCAGATGCACCGAAACTCGCTTGATTTCGTGGAATTTCTTAAGAATAAACTTCTCCAAATCCGGCGCCAAGATCGATACGGAGCCGACCCCAATTCCGCTCCTGCTCAAGCGGATTTGGCCATGACGCGCGGCGAGAGGGAAGTCGTATCGGCAATCCGGGATGGAAGCCCGCAAACTCTCAACGCGCAAGCCAGAAAGCATAAAGTCGTCAAGCTCAATATTCAGCTTCCGAGCCCGTCCCTTCTGAGATCGATCTGGCTCTGTAAACAGGGGCAATCCATCAGTTTCAAAATCCGAAGCGGTAATCGTCACCCGATCCAAGTCGCCCGACAAATGTCCAAACAAACCATGCGGCGCCGTCCGCACCCTAACCTGAGCACTGTCGCCGCGCAACTTCGACTTGATGTCCCGAGCCGCCAAAGATTCAAAATGCCGAACCTCGGCGCCACCAATCAAAGCAAAAGCCGCCGCCCCAACCAGCCAAGGAAAAAAGCTCAAGCCACACTCCACCACAGCCGGTCGTTCATAGTAGAGAAGCTACCTCCTCCGAGCCCCTGCCACTTGCGCGACGAAGGAGTGGAGGGGGAAGGGGTTGGGGTAGGGGGTTCCGAAAACTTTCAATGACCACCAGATCGTCAACACCAGGATATGAAGCGCTCAAAACAAAAGCCGCCATCCTGCCCGACCTCGACATTGCCCTCATCGAGCTAACCGGCGAGGACCGCCTCGACTGGCTCCAAGGCCAAGTAACCAACGACCTCCGCGGCCTACTACCAGGCGACACCAAATCCTTCTGCCTGTGCGAAGCCACGGGTCAAATCGTCGCAATTTGCAATGTTTGGGTTCTGCGGGACCGGCTAATCATAACTACTGACAAGGCCGCCATGACAAGCGTGCTCCGCCGAGCGGAGACTATGGTGATACTTGAGGACGTCGCGGCCAGGGATTTGACAGGCGATTACCGCCTTAAGTGCGTTCGAGGCCCAGAGTCGCGTTCGATATTATCGGATTTGTTTGAGCTGCCTACTGCCGAGGCTGCAGTTGCAGACGGTGTCCTGTGCTTCCATATGACAGGAGCGTTAGCAGGTTGGGACCTGTGGTATCCCAACAATTACTCCGTCGGACTCCCTTCTTTCGCGCCAACCGCTCAGCCAGAAGACTACGAGGTCGCCCGTCTGGAAGCCGGGATCCCAAAATACGGAGTCGACTACACCCCCAAGACCCTCCCGCCTGAACTCGGTACCGCGTTCGAAGCCAAGCACGTTAGCTACAACAAAGGCTGCTACATGGGCCAAGAGGTGCTCATGCGAATCCACAGCCGAGGGCATACCAACAAGACTTGGATCGGCCTGATCCTTGAAGGGCCTGTCCAACCGGGAGACAAAGTCTCGCACCCGAGCCGGGAAGACGCGGGAGTGGTAACAAGCGTGGCAATCTCATCGAGCCTCGGCCCCATTGCAGCAGCTACACTGCGAAATGAGGCCGCAAGAGAAGGTGAAAAGGTCGCGATCGGCCAGGTGAGCGGCGTGGTGAAATCGTTTCCGCTGTGTTAGACAGGAGACAGCGTGAGAATCTCTTCGCCTCTGCGTGAAATCCAAAGAACTACTGCCCAGCCGCATTCGCAGCCGATCCAGTAAAGAAGTGCCCAACAGCTAACAGGATTAGCATCAAAACAGACAACCCGATCACGCCGAAAGCCGGCATAGGAGACTTAGTCTGGATGAACCTGTAAATGAACAAGCCGATCAATCCCAGCGCCACCAAAGCAGTCAGCCCATAGCCAACTTTCGGGTTTGAGCGGGCCAAGAATCCTAGAATGATTAACACGATGCCGGAAATGCTTCCTGAAATTAACGAAGGCACGCTGCCCTTCATAGCAAAGCCCATGATCCCGCCCGCCGCAACGGCGACTCCATAAACGATAACTGCGGTGCTGAGCCAAGGCATGCACGAAGGCTACCCTGCGGAAGGTAAGGGATCGCGAGTGACCGGTGACAAGTAGCTTCCTAGCCGAGATCCGAGATCCGAGATCCGAGACCCGAGATCCGAGACCCGAGACCGGGTGACCCAAAAACGCCGAAAGGACCCGGGATTTCTCCCGAGCCCTTCGAAATCGGCTCTATGATTCAGAAAAGACCGACGCGGGTGATCTCGACCATCGTCGGCCAATCTTATATTTTTTTGCTTACTACGGATGTAAGCCCGGGCCTCTCGATGCACCGTACACGGCTCGAGAGCGCCTTATAGTTAAGTCGACCAGCCTTTCGGAGATCGACCCGTCCCCTAGATCGCGTCCACCTGTAATTCGGCGGATGTACGGCAAGTAGTAGGACGAAGAAAAACCCGGAAAGGTTACGTCAATAAGAAGATAACTAAACAAATTTGCGCAAACTGCATCCTTTTTAGCTAGATTCGCTAACTTTTCACCTTTGGCACGAGCAGGCAGGCCAATAGGCCAACCGACCCAGCGACCAGATAAGGCGCCTGCGGACGCCAGTCAAACAGTGCGCCACCCAACGCAGGCCCGACCAGGAATCCAACGGAGCGCGTCCCCTGAAGCAATCCAAACAATTCCCCCTGTCGGCCCTCCTCGACCAAGGTCGAAGCGGCGCTATTCACAGTTGGATTGGCCAGAGCACTCCCCACGCTATATAGGCCGCTGACCAAAAACAAAACCCATAGCGCGGGCGCAAATGGGGTCAGAAGCAACCCAACGCCCACCAGGAGGAATCCAAGACGCAGCGTCCATCGCTCCTTGAAGCGAGAAACGACCCAGCCCAAAACCAAACCCTGAACCAGCGCGCCGAGCAAAGACTCCATGCTAAAGATGTCCCCAAATATAGTCTCCGGCAAACGGTAATGCTCAGTGATCAACCGCCCAAACGTCCCCTCCAAGGTCGCCAGCGCAAACCAAGCCACCGTTGCCAAAACCACCAGCGACCGCAGGCCCGCGTTGTCACGTAATAGGCCGAAATTGAACCCGAACTTGCTTTCCTTTCTACTCTCTGGTCGAGCGGCGGATTGGGCCAAAAACAGCCCGGCGACCACCGCCAGGCCGGAACAAGCAGCTGCAACCCATCCCAAAAACTCGGTCCCGCGTCGGGCCGCCAACTGCATTCCGAGGGCCGGCCCCAAGATCAGGCCACCCGAAATAGCAGCCCCCACCCGCCCCATCGCCGCACTTCGGTTCTCCTCGGAAGAAACATCTGCCAAATAAGCTTGGCCCACCACCACATTCGCCGCCGCCAACCCCGCCAAAATCCTGCTCGCCAAGATCAGCCACAAGCTCGAAGAAAAAGCATAGACCAACCATGATCCCGCGGACAGGCAAGTGCAAAGCACAAACACCGCCTTCCGCCCCACCCGATCGCTCAAGATTCCCCAAGGCGGAGAAGCAACCATCTGGACCAGGAACATGCTCGCCAATAGCAACCCAATCACCACCCCACTCGCCCCCAGCGCCCGCGCGTGAAGCTGAACGTCGGGAAAAATCATCCCGAACGCAGTGAGATCCAGAAAAAGAGCCAGCAGGACGGGCAACTCGCAAAGTAGTGCAGGAGCCTTTCTTGGGGCTGAATGTGTGATATGCGGAGGTTACTCCGCCGATTCGCCGCACATCTTGCGAAGATTAGGGGCCATGGCAGCCCAAAAGCAAAATCGTCCCGACAAGGTCGGGACGATTTAAAAGGTGCGGGGGCAGGATTTGAACCTGCGACCTCCGGGTTATGAGCCCGACGAGCTACCGGACTGCTCCACCCCGCGACGCGAGCAGAAACTATACCTTACGCTGCCTACGACTTGCGACGCTTGCCTTTGTGGCCGTCTTCCAGCGCCAAAAGGGTCTTCTCGGGCGCCATGGTCCGACGCATCGCCATGAAGCCGCTCAAGAGCTTCATTGCAGCCAAGCCCCCGGCCACATAGGGCGTGAATCGCTCAAAAGTCATCGAGGCCAACTGCGCTATCGACTCGACGGAAGTCGCGACGTGCTGGGCCCGTCCACCAACCGCTTCTGCAGTGTTCTTCACGTGCTCCGTCAACTCCTCGACGTTCTTGCCGATCGAATCCACCCGTGTTGAAAGCGAGTCGATCTTCGGCTTCATCTCCTTCATCCAGCCGATCATAAAAAACGCCAGATAGATCAGGACGCAAAAGAAGACCAGATTGACGACAAAGAAGGCACCGGAAACGTACATCCACCACGCAGGAATTTCGTTCATCCTAAAACATTCACCTCAACCGCAATCACGCCGCCCGGCGGCATGGACCGTTCAATGGACAGCGAACCACCAGCAGTATGTTCCTTTTTGCCATTCACTTCAAACTGGTTCCCCCACAGTCCGGTCACCACAAGGTGCGCGGTTCGCTGGACGGAAGCAGTATTCTCAACCTCGATCCAAGCCTTTCGTTTCCGAGTGTGAACCCTAACCTCGCGGATTTTGCCGACGAAAGCATCAACCTCAAAGCCCACCTGCCGTATTGCCACGCGCCGCCCCACGCCATCCCATGGCTTGACTCGCAGTTCCAGGCCCTCTTCCTTCTCCTTCGCCTCAAATGAGCAGCCAAAGGTGATTGCGCCCGTAGTGGGACTCGGCAGGACATAGGCGCAGGCGTTCCGCAGGTAGTGAAAAAGCGCCAATCCAACTGTTCCCGTGTTCGGACTCATCCCGAAATGCTTGGAGGCAGGGTCAGGGCAGAAGCCGGTTGAAGCGGAGCCATCCGGCTTCACCAGCGCCCAGACTCCCAACATCCCGCCAAACGCCATCCTCAAAATGCCATCCGGTACTGAAAGGACGTCACGAGAAAGCGTTCTAAACAGAATCTCTGAGTTTTCGGAGGACGTCGGTCCAAGGCACATCTCGCCCTTGTCGTCCATCACCGGGTGGGGGAGTTCCGTGTCGTCCAGCCAACGTTTGTCGCTTCCATACCACCACCAGCTCGGCGCAGTCGACCTTGCCGCAAACGCAGCGCTCATCACGCGCTCCTGCAGATTGAAGTTGCCCGCCGTCATGGCCGCCCAGTGCACTTCGTCATATCCGGTCGTATCCCAGACAGACTGGCTGCCACCCAAAGGAAATCGCTTTTTGCCCAAATCTTCGATCCGGTTCAACTTTGGCCAAGGTGAGTCTGGCGAGCCATCCAAATCTGCCTCGATCTCCGGCAGCAAAGACATCAAAGGAATCCCGCATCCACGCCAAGCGGAAGGGTCGGCAAAGCGGGTCATCGCGTCCATCGTCATGGCCGCTTGGCAGAGATAGAAGGACGCGTCATGCACCTTCGTTCCGAAGTCCCTGGAAATCCGTGATAGGGCGTGGTAGAGCACCGCGACCATCGGATAAACCTGCGGCCGCCCAAAGTGGACGCCGGTGGATGCGGAGTCCATAAACGAGCTGGCGACCGCTCCCGTTGAAGGATTCTGCAAATTGGTTCGCAAGAATCGGTCGACAAACGCTTCCAAGGCCGAAATCTGGCTCTTCTCCGGATAAATCCGGTTCTTCTCCGCCAGAAAAAGGGCGTCCGCCAGCATGCTCTCGACGCCGAACGGCGTGATGTAGTCTCCCGGGTCGGTGCTCGCCTGCCCGGTGGCCGAGTTGTAGGGGACAAATGAGCTATCGAGGTTGGAGTTGCCATCCTCGAATAGCTGATGCCGGATGATCCATTCCGCCCTCTTTTTTATCAGCGTGGCAATCGGCTCGATGAACATGAAGTGAGCGTGGCTGAGCCGCCCATCCGTGTCTTCAACGTTCAGCGTCAGCGGCCCGGGCTTGGCCGGCTTGATCTGGCAGAACCCGCCTTCCTCGTCCGAGTCTGTTTCTAACTCCGCTTCCGCATCGGTAAAGAACCGCGTGGGCGTGGCCCCCGCAACGTCTACTGAGATGCCTACCTCCGCGGGGGCAACGGCGCCTGGGAAAATCCTAAAGGTTGGCCGGCGCGCAGCTGCCATAGTTGCAAACAGGCCGTCAAACCGATCTCGCGAAGCAGACATAAACTGGGTCTGGATCTCAAAGCCGTCGCCCGGCTCCAATACTCTTGAGGTGTGCCCATTAAACCACTCGCCCCAACCTTCGCGCTCCACCGCCGCTCGGCTGTGCACGTAGACGACCGGCACGCCTTCCCACCGAAAAGGCGTCGTCAAAGAGGCCGAGACGTGATGAGTGAACTCCCACGAAGTATTGGCGCCTGGTGTGATCAACAAACCGGGTGGCTCTGCGCAGAGCCTTTGGGCGAACAGGTAGCTTGCCGCACCTCCAATGAAAGGGTGAGCGTAGACGCGGTCGCGGTACAGAGCCTCAATTCCCCTGTCAGAACGCGTAAAGCCTTCATAAACGTTGTTCAGCGCAAAAGGGAAGCCTAACTCCCCGATCTCCAACGAGATCCGCCCATCATTCACCAAATTCAGATGCCAAACAACCTGCGGAACCGGTCCGGGGACCTCATAATAACGCCCGGTCGCCTTGATTTCCGGCAATAAAGCGAACTCGTATTCAAAGGACGCCACCATGGGGTCCTCGCCCATCTCGCCCGGCATCGCATTGGTGTTGCGACTGAGGATCCAAGGATCGTCTGGATTGGTGCGGGCGCCCAAAAGCACCGTTCCCGGGTTGTAATCTTCAGAAAACTCTTCGCCAAACGTCATTGGCGGAAGGACAAATTGGAACTCCTCTCCCTCGTCGCGTAGCGTGGGATCAGCAACCCAAAGTTGCTGGATCCGTCCACCGCTGCCGAATTCCATCGAGACGAGGCTCCCCGTCAGCTCGGATCGGTCCAGACCAAAATCGTCCATTGACCGGCGGCATAGTACCCGCAGGGGCGTCGCGTAAAT
This sequence comes from Armatimonadota bacterium, assembly GCA_025363835.1. Classification (GTDB taxonomy): domain Bacteria; phylum Armatimonadota; class Fimbriimonadia; order Fimbriimonadales; family Fimbriimonadaceae; genus JANYLD01. The sequence continues at coordinate 10,331 of JANYLD010000109.1, read as the reverse complement.
CGTAAATCGTAAGTCGTAAGTCGCCGGACTGACGGATAAGCTGCTTCGCTGTGGAAGATTCAGAATTGAGTATTGATCTGTACAACAAGATTTCGGACACGACAATCGTCGCCCAGAACCGAGCGCCATACGGCAACGGCCAGAAGGGATTTCGAGGTTTGAGAGTGTGGCAAGCCGGCATGGATTTGGCTGAGACCTGCTATCGGGCGTCTCAGACCTTTCCAACGAGTGAACAATTCGGATTGGCAAATCAGCTTCGCCGGGCGGCCGTCTCAATAACCGCCAACATCGCGGAAGGCTGGGGACGCAACACGACACCAGAACTCGGTCGCTTTATCGACATCTCGATTGGGTCACTCTGTGAGGTGGAGTCGCTGGTGGAAGTTTCGAAAAGGCTGGAATACATATCTCCGGAGGCATTAAAAGCGATGTTAGAGCAAGCGAACAAAGTGCGCTCAATGCAACATCGGCTGCGCGTCTCGCTTCGCTCCTAACCAACTCCAAATCAAAACTCCGGCGATTTACGATTTACGATTTACGATTTACGATCGAAACCATTTACGATTTACGACCGAAAAAGCGTAAGCAAATAACAAATGAAGGAACACGTCAAGATCGCGGTCCTTGGAGCCGGCAGTGTGCGATGCATGCCGCCGGTTATTTCTGCGCTGGCCACATACTTTGGCGAGCGCCCGCTCGAGATTCGGCTCTATGACTCGGACGAAGAGCGGCTTGATCTCATGGACCGCTTCGCACGCCATTGCTTCCACTTCAACGATGCCACCCATGAGGTCCTCTATCGTCCCGACCCAAAGGAAGCTCTCGAAGGCGCCGACCGTATCATCCTCCAAGTAGGCCGCAACTGCGCCCGCAAATATCTCCGCGTCCCCTACGCGGAAGCTTCCAACCAAGGAGACAAACTCGTCATAAGAACGCTTGACGCTCTTCTGGATGACCTGCCCCCGGAAGTAGACGTTCTCAGCCTCCAAAGAATGTCAGTCAAAGTGCCCCTCGCTTTCTACCGCCGCCTGGACTGGCCCGGCGAGCCAACCGACGAAGACCTCCGTTGGCTCCCCCACCAAATCCTCAGGTGGATCAAATCGGAAGAGCAGATTTACAAGTTCTTGGAAGAACAAGAAGAAGCGCCATTGAAGCTATGGCTGAACGACCCCAATTCGGCCGAATTGGTAGTGAATCGATTAAAGGAAAGCTGAGCTTCCTAAACCCCAGCCCCCACCGGTTCCTGTCCACGCGTCATTGCAATAACGCTGGCTTGAGCCGCCAATTGCCCGGCAATCGCACGAAACTCCCGTGCCTGCTGCCGCTCCGGATAAGCGAGGATCGAAGGCACGCCGTCTTCAGAAGCCTTGCTAACCATTGGATCTAGCGGCACTGAGCCCAAGAAGGGAACACCCGTCTTGATCGCCAGCTCATTTCCCGTCATACCCGCGAAGATTCGAGAGGTCTCACCGCAGTTCGGACAAGTAAATCCGGCCATGTTCTCCACTACGCCCAGAATCGCGGTATTCAGCCGCCTGAACAACTGCACGGACTTGCCCGCTATATTCGCCGCCACCTGATGGGGCGTCGTCACAATCACCACTCCGGTCAAGGGAGCCAGCTGGGCTAAAGACATCGGCGCGTCGCCCGTCCCAGGAGGCAGGTCGACAAGCAAGTAGTCCAAATCTCCCCAGTCCACGTCCGCAAGAAGCTGCTTAACCGTCCCTGCGACCATCGGTCCACGCCACAACACCGCTTGGCCGTCCTCCAGAAGCAACCCCAGCGACATCATCTTCAACCCGTACTTCTCGATCGGAATGATCTTTCCGCCGCTCGTCAACGGGCGCTCGTCCACGCAGCCCATCATCAGCGGAATACTAGGCCCGTAAACATCAGCGTCCATCAGCCCAACTCGGGCCCCGCTCTCCGCCAAGGCGATAGCCAGGTTAATCGTAACCGTGCTCTTCCCAACACCGCCCTTGCCGGAAGCGATCGCGATGGCGTGCTTTACCCCAGGGATCAAATCCCCAGGCTCAGCTCTCTCGCGCACTTGGGCCGTCATTTCAATCTGCACTTCTGCAACGCCGGCTAGTGCCAAGATCGCCTCCTCGGCTTGCGATTTGAGTTGCTCCTTCACGGGGCAGGCCGGAGTTGTAAGCTCGATGGTCAGGGAAACATCTCCCCCTGAAATCTCAACGTTTTTAACAAAATTGAGTGAAACGATATCGCGGTGAAGATCTGGATCGACGACGCTTCGAAGGGCCTCTAAGACCTCATCCCTGGTGACGGACATTTAGAACAGGGTACCTAGCCAAGGTAGCCAGGAGTAGATGCAAGCGGGTCCTGCGCCTCGTCCGTATTAATCGTAAAGAAGAAGATCGAGCCTTTGCCAGGTTCCGCCTCCGCCCAGATTTGGCCGCCATGCCGAGTGATGATTCGGCGCACATTCGCCAGTCCGATCCCGGTCCCCGGAAACTCCGCGTCCCTGTGCAGGCGTTCAAAGGGCTGGAATATCTTGTGCGCGTATTTCATGTCGAAGCCGACCCCGTTGTCCTTAACGAAGTAGACCAGGCCGCCCTCCTGTTCCGTAGCTCCGAATTCGATCCGGGGATGCTCGTTCTTCGAGGAGTACTTCATCGCATTGTCGATCAAGTTCTGGATCGCGAGGCTCAAGGCCGCCGGGTCGCCGCAAGCCTCAACTCCGGGTTGGATTTTCACCTCGGCATTGCTAACCGGGTTCTGAGACTTGAAGGAAGTGACGGCCGCATCGGCAAGAAGGGACAGATCCACCACCTGAAAAACGAGTTGAGTCCGCCCGAGCCTTGAAAATTGCAGAAGGTCGTCTACCAACTCTCCCATGCGTGAGGCTGCCAAAGCGATTCTATGGAGGTGCTCCTTAACGTCCGGGCTGAGCTCCTTTCCGAAGTCTTCCAGCAGAATCCGGCTGTTCCCGGAAAGACTCCTCATCGGAGTCCTGAGGTCGTGAGAAACCGAGTAACAGAATCCTTCCAACTCGGCCATAGCCGCTCGAACTTCGGCCGTCCTTTCCTTGACGCGCCTCTCCAGATGGAGATTCAAGGTCCGCACCTCTTCTTCGGCGCGTTTCCGCTCTTCGACCTCGCGATTCGCCTCTCCATAGAGGCGCGCGTTGTCGACCGCGATTCCCGCACGTCGGCCCAACTCTTCCGCCACTGCGAGATCGTCGTTGTCGTAGTGCTTCTTGGACTCCGCCCATACGAGAGTCAAACTTCCAAGGACATGTCCACGTGCAATAAGGGGAACGACTAACGCCGAAGATAATCCGATTTCGTCGATGATTCTCATGTGTTCTTCATCGATCGCAGCGGCCGACAGCATTTCACGCGGGATTTCACTATAGATCTCGGACTTGCCACTTCGAATTACGGCCGGAACGCCAGTCGGTGCATTGGGATCTGGCGGGTACTTATCTTCGATTTCAAGTGCCCACTTCACCTTTTCCGGGTCCCTGTGCTTTACCGCGAGCCTCTTTAGTGACTTGTCCTCTTGAACAATATCGATCGCGCACCAATCGGCAAAATTCGGCACGGTCGCCTCGGCCAGCTGGACGAGCGTCTTCTCGTAGTCCAACGAGGTCGAAAGGAGTCTTGTCGCTTCAGCAAGCAGCTTTGACTGGAATTCCCTTTCCATGCGTTCGGTGAGGTCGTTAACTACCACGTTGATGCCAAGTAACTGCCCGTCCGCGCCCAGGACGGGGTCAAAGTTCGCCAGGTAGCACCGCATCCTCCCGTCAAGGCCTTGGAGATTGATGTCAATGTTTCGGATAGGTTTCTTTGTCTCCAACACCGTTTCGAACAAGGGCTCGACACGCTCGGCTCCTTCCCCTAAAGCTTCTCTTATCGTTTTCCCAATGTGGTATTCAACGGGCTGTCCGTTGATGGAAGCGAGGCGTTCGTTTATGCGAACGTAACGGAGCTCCGGGTCGACAAAGCAGAGTCCGACAGGAGAAAGGTCGTAAAGAATCTCCAGTTCCTTGACTCGCTTCATCGCGACTCTCTCGCTCTCTCGCAGCTCTCCCTCCACGCGTTTAGCCTCGTCGACGGCCAAGTGAGCCTTGCTCCACGTTCTTCGAAACATTTCCGCGACACCAATGAGAGAGGCGCAAATGACGAAGTAGATGCCGAGGCTGAGCCAAAATCCGGCGTCGTTGAAATGAAAAGGCTTTGCCAAAAAGAGCGATGAGCCGATGAGGCTGCTAAGGATCAGAGCAAATGTGCCAGGCCCCCAGCCGCCTGCTAAAGCTGCGAATAATATGACCGGAATGTAAAAACCGTACGGCGTCCCATCGAGAACTCCTCTGAGGCTGAACCGCAACGCAGTAACCGCCATAACCAACGCAAAGGCAAGCCCATATCGCGCAGGAGCCGAGTGAGGTTTCGTGCTAAAAATCATCAAACTGCCCTTTGGCCCTGCATCTTATGATACAAGGACAAGGCCGGTCGCTCAAATGTTGCTTAGCCCATCGCCGGACGCATGTCTTTTTTTAGCAAGGCGCGAGCCCGGAACAACCAACTCTTAATCGTCCCCTCCGGCTTGTTCAGCTCATGGGCGATCTCGATCACCTCCATGTGGCGGAAGTGGCGCATGAAGATGATCTGACGGTACCGATCGGGAAGCCGCCCCATCGCTTCAAGTAGCTGGCCGTGCCGAATCGCGCTCCCCGCGCGCTCGTCGATGCGCACTCGTGGATCGGGCAAATTGTGCTCGTGGTCTTCCAACGGATCGGTCTCTCGGCGTCGCCCTCGGACGACGTCCACGCAGCAGTTGGAACAGATCCGGCAAAGCCACGGCTTCAGAGGCCGCTCGGGATCAAATTCTTTGATCGCCCGGTAGGCCTTGAGCATGGTCTCCTGGACCGCGTCATTCGCGTCGTCCGCGTTGCGCAGCATCTTAAGCGCAAGGTTTAAAAGAGCGGGCCTGTGCAGGTCCATTAGCAACTCGAAAGCGACAGATTCACCGTCGGCCGCTTGAGCTATTAAGTGCGACTCCCAGCTAACGAACTTGGCAGCCTTCATATGTTTTTGTCCCCAGGGCGAAGCCCAGACATCCTTATTGTATAGGCCATAAGGCCGACACCCCAAAAGAAACTGGCAACTTGGGCCAATGGTCCCCCTATGTGTGATCAGCAGGCAGGGAACCGTTTGCTGGATTGAGGGAATTCAAAAATGGATTTAGCGTTCTTCCCCAACAAAGGTCAAGTAGCTTCAGATGACCAGACAACGAGGCCGCGTCGCATTTCTGAAGGCCTGTTCGTCGCTTGTCCTGTACTCTTCTCTGCCTTCGTCGCGCTCTACTCTCGAAACTACCAAGATCGCTACCAAGTCCCCTCGAGCACGCCGCAGCAGGAATCTACAGTTCTTGCATACGCGCCTTACATCCGCCAGACCAATCAGCTGTTTTCTAAGAATGCCTACAGCATCAACCGAACGGAGATGCTCCAGGTGGCCGGAAATTGGGAGAAAGCGGATGAAAGCGGCATTCTCCAGCCCCTGCCAAAGGTGAGCTTTGAGGACTCGATTCAACAAGGCGTTCGAGGCCAAATCATCCATAGCAAGTCCATGCTCGTCTCTGCGCTGTACGAGGACGCACGAGATCTGGAATCCAACGGCCGACCAAACCAAGCCGCGCAGGAAGTGCTCCTCGGAGTCAACCTGTCTCAGGGTCTCAAATATTCGGACTTCAACAGCGTGTTCCTCTCAGATGTTGAGCAACGCAGAGCTGCCTCGTTCTTGGAGCGGAACGCAACCAAGTTGGATGGCCAAACGAAGCAAAACGCCAAAGCCTTGTTCGCTAAGATCCTTGGGAACTCAAGGGAGCTCGAGGCGTTGACACGGGAAAGCCGAATCCAGTATTACGATTGGACAAGTCGAATCACGCAGAGCCCAATCTCAGTGGATCAGGCCCGTCTTACCGCAATGCTGACCGATCGCATAACCTCGAACCCCAACAGTCCGAGGGCCCTCCACTACACTCAGTCTTCGATCCTCGACAGCGACGAGGACACCAGCCCTGTCTATCTGTCCGAACTGCGGATGGCGTGGAAAGCCGAGGCTAGCAATAAGCAGGCAGCCCAAGCCCTGGTAAGCCAACTCTGAGTCAGTTGGCAGACTCAGAGATAACGAGAAGGCCGTTGGCTCGCCAGTCGATATTGTAAAGCGTCACATCGAGAACGGACTTCGCCGCATCCGCCGGATTCGCCGCCTTGAACTCCCAATTAAGGTTAACGGTGGGGTGTGCCGCATGAACCTCTACCGGAACGTTATAGTGGTCGGCTAGGGCTCTTGCAAAGGCTTCCATGTTTCCACCGCCCTTCGTAACTGCAGAGCGCGAAGAACCAGGAATGGCGATGAGCGTGGGGCGGGCGTCGTCCGTCGTCTCCAACTCAAAAGCTGTAGCCGTAACTGTCGGATTCTCTAACGTCGTCGTAATTTCGGCTCCATCGGACGGCATTCGACTTCGATCAGTTCCGTTAAGGCCCTCTTTAATCGTCAACGTTTGCGAACTCGCGGGTGCGAAGTGGACGGTCGCCGCATGATTAGGCGTCGGTTCCACAGAGATTTCGTCTTGTGCGCTCGCAGGGGTCGGGATGAAGCTAGCTCCGGCCGAGTTGCCCTTGAGATTCCGAATCGAGAGAGCGGCGCCGAGGATGGCGACACAGCAGATTCCCGCGATAGCGAAATTTCGAAGCCAACCCGTCCACGCTGGCTGCTTGTCGTTTCGCCGCTCGAGGCTTTGCCGGTCAATCCTCGCTAGGATTTGATCCGCCAGGTCGAACGGTATTTCGATCGCCTCATACTTGAGGTTGCCCAACTCCTCGTAGGTGTTTTCAAAATTCCGGTAATCGGCTCGCAGACTTACATCGCGCTGCATAGCCTGTTCGAGCGCCTGGACGAGGCCTGGCTCTAGGCTGCCTTCGTAATAGCTCGAGAAGAAATCTTTTGCTTTTTCTTGGTTCATGCTGGTAGGTGCGGTTTTTCGCTTGTGATCTCAGTTCGTCGGCTCGTGCGCACTGCCAACATGGGCTTCTCCCGGTGCGCTTATTTAAATTCTTTGGTCGGTGTCCGCCAAAGTGCCGACACCGTTCTATTGAATCAAGAGACTGGGCTAGATTCTGAAAAGTTCCTCATCCTTAGATAGAAGGTCCCGAAGCGAGAGCCTTGCCCGGTTCAAACGGCTCTTCACCGTGCCCACCGGCAAATCAAGCGCCGCCGCGATTTCCTCGTACGACATCATCTCCGAGTGGTACATGACGATCATGGCCCGCTGGTATTCCGGCAACTGGTTCACCGCTTGATCCATCCGGATGGATCGCGCATCCTTTTCAGTCTCCTCGTACGGCGAGGCCTTGGGATCGATGATCTGCCTCGTCAGCTCTCCTGATTCCGTTTGGAGGGTCGTTTCTAGGCTGACGTTTCGCTTGCTCTTGTCCCGCTTCTTGTGGTCCAAGTAACAATTGGTCATGATCCGGTAAAGCCATGTGACGAAGGAGCTCTGGCCCTTGAAGTTGTGAAGGGCATTGAACACTCGCAGAAACGCCTCGACCACGATGTCGGAAGCCTCCTCCGAGTTCCGGGTAAGCCGGTAGGCGTACTGATACGCTCTCGGGTGGTGCTTGGCCACCAAGTCGTTGAAAGCCGTCCGGTCACCCGCCTGCGAGCGACTTACGAGGATGGAGTCTTCTGCAAACCGCTCGCTCATGATCTATGGATGGGCCCAGTCAGAGCACGGAGCTCGGAGAGCGGAACTCGGAATCCTACAATTCCGCGTTCCGAGTTCCCAGTTCCGAGTTCTAAAGGCCCGGAGTGGCGACAAGCTCCATAATAGCGCCTTTTGCCATTCCCTCTCTCTGCGGACGGCTTTCACCGTCACGTCGTTCGCGCTAAAGGCTGCGGAACTCTGGCCTGTGAGCTACGGACCTGAGCAACATGCCTTCCTCCACACCTATAGGTCCTAGAGGTCCTCTATGTCCTATCCCGCCAAAACCGCCGCAACCCCGCAACGCTGCACCGCCAAAACCGCGTTCCGCAGCGTACAATCATCAAAGCCCGAGACGCTCGGAAAATCGTCACATCTCCTAATGGCAACCGGAAAGACGCGAAAGTTCAAAGTGGGATTTGGTCTCATCGTCGTCTTCGCCTTTGCCGTTTTCCTTAAGCTCGACTTTCGCTCAGTCATCGTCGATGGCCACTCGATGCTCCCCACCCTCACTCCAGGAGAACGAGTGATCGTAAGCAACGCTTATTGGTTGGTCGGCGCCGTTCGGGATGGCGACATCGTGGTGGTCAAGGACCCTGGATCGAGCGGCTTTATCATTAAGCGCGTCTTTCGCCTCGCCGGCGAACGGGTGCCTCTCGACAAATGGCCTGGCTTCCATCACCTCGAGGATGGCCCTTACAGCGTTCCGGACGGCAACATCTATGTATTAGGCGATAATCAAACGCAATCGGAGGACAGCCGCATTTTTGGACCCGTTCCTCAGAAGAGCATCGTCGGAAAAGTTGTAATCAGGCCGTGAAGCGTTACCCAACAGGCACATACGGGAGACAAAAGCTGGAGTTCTACCCAGCCCCATTCCGTGCCCCCTTGCGCGCCTTCGCCGGCCTCGTCTTTGCTTGGCAAGGCGACCGAGTTCTCGTCTGCGATATCGACGGCCGAGGCTGGTGTATCCCAAGCGGCCGCGTAGAACCCTACGAGTCCTCTCTGGAAGCCGTTCGCCGCGAAGCGCTGGAAGAAGGCGGAGCCCTCCTCGAGTGCATTCAATATCTGGGCTGCTACCGCATCTCCGAGAAGAGGGAAGTGCGATGGGCCGACTGCTACGCCGCCCGCGTCGTCGATCTAGTCGAGATCACGATGAAAGAGGAATCGAAGGGCCGCCAGCTGGTAACCACCGCCGAACTCCCCGCCCTCTACCACCTCTGGAACCCCCTCACAGAAATGCTCTTCGACCTGTCTCAAGAAGTCGTTCAAAGGCAAGAAAAACAGCAAGCCGGCTAGAGGTTTTGGCTGTTTGCTGTGAGCTGTGTGCTGCCCCTGAGTCCCCGGCGGCCTGCCAGCCAAACCTACACCAAAACCATCGAAGGACTGCAACGACAATATGTCCTAGAGGTCCTCTGTGTCCTATCCTTAGCCCAACCGCCGCAACACCCAAAGCCTACAGCCTAAAGCCGAAAACCAAAAGCCCAGAGCCGCAAAACCTAAGGCCGCAACGCCCAACGCCGTACGCCCAAAGCCTAAAGCCGCAACGCCGTAACGCCGTAACGCCGCAAAACGGTCACTCCGTCATTCGCAACGGAGTCTGCGGAGGATAGGATCGGTTCGAAGTGTGGATCATCCCCTCGATTCGCAAAACTCGGCTCGCGTCGCTGGGGTGGTCGGCCAAGAATGCGGGAGAGCTGCCACCTTGCTTCTGCCGCTCAAACATCCGGAATACGTCGGCCATTCCCTCCGGGTTGTAGCCCGCCGCCGTCATCTTCTGAAAGCCACCCTCGTCCGCTTGGCTCTCTTCGCTCCTCGAATACTTGGTCTGCTCGAGCACGTCGACCAAACTCCCCAGGTTCTGGAACGCGCTATTCGCGTGGAGAACTCCAAGGAGCAGCCCGATTCCCAGCTCGCGCTTCTGAGTGGAAGCGTACTGCTGAGCCCAGTGCTCCTTAAACACGTGGGTCATCTCGTGGCCCATGACGCCCGCCAGCTCATCTTCCGTCTCCAGCTTGTCCAGCAAGCCGGTATAGATAAACGTTGGCCCACCGGGAAGCGCGAACGCATTGACCTCTTTGCTGTCGATCACGTCAAAGCTGAACTTCCAAGGGAGGTTGTGCGTGTCCATGGTCCGAAGCAGCCTGCTTCCGACCCTCCGAACGAGCCTCACTCGCTGGTCGTAATCAGGCAAAACGTGCTGCTTCTTGCGGATCTGATCCGCCGCCTGCATGCCTAACTCAACCTGTTTTGACCTGCTTGGCTTGAAGGCGTCCGCATGAGCGGTCCCGGCCGCGCCAACGGAAACTGCCAAGACGAAGGCGGTGATGTACTTCATGATAAGTTGGACGATCACACCCCGGTTACCGTTGCCCCAAACTTGAATGTGGACGCAAGACAAGGACGCAAGATTTGCGCTCTGGGCTCTGCTCCCGCAGGCCCCATAGGTCCTAGATGGGCAATAATACACTTCGCGCACAAATCAGAGCCGGTAGCGGATTTCCTCGTCTAGGATTTCCGCAACCGTAACGGGCACGAGTGATCTCCTCGAGCGCATGCATTTCGTCGAAATTACCGTCACTGAGGAAACCTGATTG
>JANYLD010000108.1 GCA_025363835.1 Armatimonadota bacterium | reverse complement strand
CAAAGGGCAAACCCTTGGAAGAGGTCCGGCGCATCCGAGATGAGATTAGAGCCCGCGTTGTGGCCCTTTTGGACGGGGTCGCTTTAGCATGATGCGGAGATACCTGGCCGAGTTCATCGGCACCTTCGCAATTGTTTTCGCTCCAGTGGCGTTGGCCGCTACGGCCGGATTGAAAGGTGGTGCAGCCGGCTTGCTGCCGGCCGCTCTTGTATCCGGGCTGGCAGTCCTCGCCATGGTCTACGCGCTCGGCCACATATCGGCGGCGCACTTTAACCCAGCCGTGACACTGGGCTTTGCAGTGTCTAGACGCTTTCCGTGGCGATACCTGCTTCCCTACTGGATCTCACAGCTTCTCGGAGGAATCTGCGCGGCGGCCGTTGTAACATTTCTATTCGGTCCTGGGTTCGGGATTCACGTACCAAGCGTTTCCCCGATCACCGCCATTGTCATCGAGGCCATGATCACTTTCTTTCTGATGCTCGTGATCATCTCCGTCGCAACGGATCGGCGAGTCAACGGAGCAGTCCCCGGCCTCGCCATTGGGCTAACCGTCGTATTTGGCGTGATGATCGCCGGCCCCGTTACGGGTGGTTCTATGAATCCAGCACGGTCGCTCGGACCCGCGCTATTGGCGGGGGGAACGGCGTTGTCTTCGTACTGGATCTATGTCGTAGGCCCCATGGCCGGCGCTGTGATCGCGTCCCTACTGTATGAGTTCATTCGAGGAGGCAGCGAGCACGCGAAAGGCGCGCCAAATGACCTGTTTGAGGCCCTCGAAGAGATTGGTTCAAAGTGAGCAAAGTGCAAGGAAGGAACGTCAGATAAGCGAACAACCGTAATATCTGCGCGTATTCCTAACACAAAGCGTTGGATAATCAAGCTGTCTATCCGGTGTCCTGAATGAAAAAAGGTTTCACTCTGATCGAACTTCTAGTGGTGATGGCGATCATCGCGATTTTGGCCGCTATCCTCTTCCCCGTTTTATCGTCGGTTAAAGCGGCAGCGAAGAAAACCGCTTGCTTGTCGAACATGCGCCAGATAGGCATGGCGACCGAGTTGTACATGCAGGACTACGACTTTATCTATCCACAGACCAAGGGCACATCGACCCAGCAACCGCAAATCGACGACTTGGACGGCAGTATCGAGGAGCCTGACATCGGATCCATGTTCACGATGATCCTCCCTTACACGGGAGTCAAGATGGACGAGACGGACGAGAACATGCTGCGCCAGAAGCTGTACGTTTGTCCGTCAGACCCTAACCCCAACGATCCCAAATGCCCAACCACCTATTTGCCGGGCGGCCCGACGGTCAACTCCTACTTGGTGAACGGCTTCTTCGTGTGGGGCCTTTCTGAATCCAACGTCCAACATCCCGCTGATACGATTTACCTGGCCGAAAGACGCAGCCTGTCGGGCGATGTAGAGTCGGACCCGCTTCAGGTGCCGTATTGCGATGATATTTACCACCCTTGGTGGAATGCCACCACCTTCCCCTCGATCGCTCCAGAAAACGACATGGACCCAATTACCGGCGCAATGGACGTCTCTCGACACAAGGGAGGTGAAAACTACATCTTCGCCGACGCCCATGCGAACTGGCGCAGCTTTAAGCAGACTTGGACCGACGACGGCAAGACCAATCTGCACGATCCGAACAGGTAGCGTTGCCAACATTCTCGCCACAAGGGCATGATTGCTGCTCTGGCTTTTATGATTGAAATTGCTCAGGGCAGCCGAACGCAACGACCTTACACACGCGGCATCGTGCCCGCCCCCGGGTAATGGATACGATCCGTTGGCCGATAGACAGGCCGCACCAAACCTTTGCGCGAAAAGTAGCTAAATTCTGCAGGCCTGCGTCACACGTTTGTGACATCATGTAATGTAGACTGGTGTCTACGGTGGAATGGAAAAGCTATCAAGGCCGCTGGAACAATTTACGACTGCCAAAATCGGCGAGCTTGGCCGCCAGGTTCATTTCCACCCGGGATAATCAGTCCGAGCATGTAGCGACAGCATGCCGCCACCTCTGGTGAGCAGCACTTTGACAAATCTATAGAGTTCATACGGGCCACAGCGTCCCGCTAGACCTGAACGGACGCCGGTTCTCGGGGGTAAGGAGAGTCCCCGGGCGCCGGCGGGTCTGGGTCGGTGATTCGATCGCCTTCACTCGGGTCGGAAACCGAGTGGGGGACGAAGTAGACAGGGATGAAGATGAGGGCGGTGACGGCAGTCGATATTCCGAGCGCTAGGACAAAGCCGCCGCGGTCATACAGCCAAGCGCCAAGTAGGTCGCTCGTGTCTCCCGCCAAAGTCAACATGGCGGCAAAGAGCATGAAGGAGACTCCTTCCAGCTCTTTTGGACAGGACCGGACGATGAGGTCGTAATAGGAGGCCAATGCGACCCCGCAGCAAATCCCGGCGATGAGGCTGACGATGTTCGCCTGGTCGGCCGAGTGGATTAAGAGGAAGGCGGGGCCGCCAACCACGGCTAGGAATGTGCCCCAATATAGCAGGGGCTTCAACCGAAACCTCGTGCACAGAAACGTGTAGGAGAGCGCGGCCGCCATCTGGCCTATACGCAGCCAGCCTTGCGCGTTTCCAAACTGGTCCTCAGTCACTCCCCGGTGGTTCGTGAGGAAAAGGAGGAGCGGCGTTCCCCAGCCAGGAGCGAACTCAAAGAAGAAGATGGCGAGAGCGGGAAGATAGACCGCTTTGTGACGCATAAGCCGGCGCGCGGCCTGAAGCGCGTTCTCCGGTATGACGTTCACGAAGACTTCATCCTTCGACCGGAAAATACGGTGCGGATGCCAGAAGGCGAAAATCACAACCATGAGGCCCACGGCTGCGGAAGCGAGCGCGGCCAGTTGAATGTTCTTTTCGAACCGGGAGGCGACGGTTGATGCCCACATCATGCCCCCTCGCGCGGTCACGAGGGCGACCACCGCGAGACGGCTGGTCATTCCGAAGTCTTTGGCCACGGCCGCCAAGAGGCCCTGGGCCGCAGCGCCCAAAAGAGCGGCACTGATTGAAAACATAATCACCCCACCAACTAGGTTGCCGTAGGTGTGCGGTGTGAACGCGATCCAAAGGCACGCGAGACTCATCAAAGCGGGGGCGATGACGAAATAGCCACGGTCCCCCTTTTCCAAAAGGTCGCCACCGATCTCGTAAGAACCCAAACAGAAAGCCCACAAAGAAAGGCGTGTCGCCGAAGAAACCAAAGAGCGAAAGCTGAACCGGCGAAACCTTGTCCTTGAGAATGAAGTTGATCGGCGTGCTGATCAGCCCTGCAGCCGCCAGATTAAACAGCACCATGAGGACGATGCTGTACAAGCCGACCAGACGCGTGACATGGCGCGGTATCCCCTGCTTCGAATTACGATCGGGATTGGGTTCCACGAGTTAGTGGAAGATACCCGTCCGCTAACCTTCGAGCAAGCCCGACAAGCCCTGTCGCAGACTCGATACCGCCTGGTGTTCGCCAGTTGCGAATAACTCCGTCAAAAGCCACACAGCTCACCAGGTCAGGCTGTTCTGTTGCTGATAGGTTCGAATGAAGGCGACATTGTATTTTTCCATGTCCGTCATGTCGTTGAAGACGGCCTGCCTATCGGTGGTGGAAGGGTGGTACCAAGTTTGGAGCCCGAAGGCGATCGAGAGGTCTGTGCGTCCAAAAATCAGCCCGCGCCGCGCATAGGGCACATTGCGAAGAACAGTGAGCTCCTTCGCACTAAGACCCTTCAAATCGTCAGTAGTGAGGCGGGTTGAAGCCATGGTGTCGAAGAGCGTCTGAACCGCTTGATCGTCAGACGACGCGGGCGGAGACGTGGCGTTAGGGTCTTCATGGGGAGTGTCCGGCAGCGAGTCCTTGGGGTCCTCGTTGTGGACGACCATCTGCTTGCCGGACTTGACGGCGGCAATCAGGTCTAGGAGAGGCGAGGTTGGGACCGCATACAGGATCGTCGCGTCTTCCCTTTCGAGGGCTTCGATGACGCCGACAACATCGCCGTCGCCATTCACGACCGGTTCGCCCGAATCGCCGTGGGTTGGAGATCCCGCAAGCTGCATCACCATCACGTCTCCATCCTTCCGATCCAGCCGCTCAACGCGGAGGACATGGAAGGAGGGCGAGGGCAACACTTCCTTGTCGACCGTACGGACGCTGTCCCCGTCCGGGAAGCCGCAGGACCAGACTGTTTGTGTCTCGTGTAGAGACTCCGAGGAAGCCAGCTGCAGCGGAGCGCCCTTAAGATCTTCGGGAAGTTCGATGACTGCGACGTCACGCGTGCCGTAGTCTGCCTGATCCTTGGTGATGCCTTCCACCACGTGAATCTTGTCCGGCTCGATCCGGAACGTCCGCTCGTCCTTCGTGCCGATTCCAACGGTAATTCTGCAGGCGTCGACATCATCGTCGGTGCCAGTGACCACATGCCGACCCGTAACGATCCAACGCGGGTTTTCACACCGGAAGCCGGTGCCCGTGTCGGTCGGCTCGCCGTCCTCGAGGTCGGTAATGAAGACTGTATTGGCTTTGATTTTGTCGACCGTGTCGGCGCTCAGCTCGCCGGGATTGGTGGGTTTCGCGATCAGGGAGGCGGCCGGCTTGACCTCAATGCTCACCATCGGCTTTGCTTGAGCGACCATCGGCTGGTCTTTGGAGCATCCAAAGAGGGCGAGAAGAGCGGGCACCGTCAAAAGCCAGGAGCGCGATCGCACGTTCAGCATTTTAAAAGCAATTGCCCCAAGACCCAAGCCCTTTAGCAGTTTTTGCCCCTAAAGGTGCAGGGATCGGGGCCTTTGTGGGCTTAGATTTCAGATTGTGGTTTTTGTCTTGCAGATTCGGATTCAGGATTCAACTCTGATGAAGCGTGGCGTATTGAATCTGTGTCTCCCCAATGGAGCAATCGGCAAGCTCGTCCGCCGAAGCGCTCCGGAGGAAGGATCAAAAATCGAGTGATTCGGGCATGGCCCAGATAGCCTCCGGACTTGAGGCTGGACAACAAGAAGGGGCGCCAGACCACCGGGTCCGGAGGCAAGAACAAAAAAAGCTCTAATTTGGACGGCCGCCTTGGGGATTTACCCACTTTCCGGAGGGCAGCCTAAAGCCCCTTTCGGGCTCGTCGACGGTCAGATCCAAATAGATTTTTTTCGTATTTTGCCAGTCCTGTCTGAAGTGCTCATAGTCGAAGTCAATGCCGGTTTCTCTGCCCAGATGCAGTAACGATTCTACAGCCTCGTCCATCAGGGCAATAAAGTTTTGCCGAACCTCAAGGTGGCTTTTTCCTTTCCACACTGACTCGGCGACCACGCAGTCTAGTCGCAAGGATTTCTCAACACTCGACCAGATAGCTGGCTCAGGGCCGGGCGGACCAAAAGCATTTGCGCCGCTGTCAATTCTCAACGTCACACCGAGGAGATGCAGGCCGCCGCTGTAGGTTGGACGTATGCTAGCCGCGATCGCGAGCGCTAGCTTTCGCGAATATGCACCAATTGTGAATCCTGCCTCTGGCCCGGCGGCTTGACTACCAAGCCGCAAAATGGGCTTTTCTGACTCTTCCATATTTCCGTTCATGTTCATGCCTCGGAACCCAATAGACGCAGGATTATGGTAACGAAACGCTCCAGGTCCCGAGGCTATCGGTTTTGGCTTGGCCTTGTCAAGGGAAACTTGCAAGAAGCCTCGCACGAAACCGGCGTGCTCGGTATTGGCGTGGATAGCATCCGGACCTGGCTCTGTAAGAAGGAGCGTCTCAGACGATTGGGTCCCGTGGCATGAATGCCTTGATCATTTCGATCATTACAGCTAGATCTTCACGCTGTTTCACGAAGCTTTTACCGCGCGCACGTTCAAGCACATGCTCTGCGATGGCTAGGGCATCTCGCCCGCGTTTGTCTTGCCAGTCAACCCTCGCCCCGCAGCCCAGTAACAAAGCGAGACCAGCCAGGTTTGAGTATTCGACGCAGATCATGAGCGGAGTTGCTAATTGAGTGGTACGAGCCTCCACGGTGCTTCCCGCCCTGAGAAGCAAGCACATGCATGGTATGTGCTGCTCATAACCAGTTGACGCGTTGTGCAATGGAGTCCACCGCTTCCTATCCTTTCGGTTTGGATTGGCGCCGCTGCGGAGCAGCAGCTCGACAATGCTTGCTCGACCAAACTGGGCCGCGCGGTGTAGCAGTGTTGCGCCCAGCTCATCCTCGGCGTCGACGAGTCCAGGTTGCCCAAGAAGTGCGCTAGTGACGAGATCGAGCTCGCCATCTTCCGCGGCTGCAATGAGTCGATTGAAGTGCATCTCGACACGCTTGCTCACATTCATGCCTCGAGATCCAATAGGCGCAGCATCATGGTAACGAACCGCTCCAGGTCCCGAGGCTATAGGTTTTCGCTTGGACTTGTCAAGGGAAATTTGAAAGAACCCTCGCAGGAAGCGGCATGCTCGGTATGGCGTGGAAGCCTCTGGACATTAGGCTGTGTAAGAAGGAGATTCTCAGACGATTGGGACCCGAGAGACATGGACAGGGCTTCATTCACGTCGTTCCTTGCGGATACGGATGGATCCGGTGGGGTTACGTTTGCATTCTCAAAATGCGCATAAGCTCGACGTCGAATCCAAGCGCCCGGAACCCCCATCCCCATCCCTTCCCGCTCTGCCGCACAAACATCGGCACAAGGGGAAGGGAGTTTGGAGATTATGCGTCCTGCTTCTGGATCGCCAAATTCTTCAATCCGAAACCTAAAAGGCGGCCCGGGTTCTGTATAGTAGGACATCGGGCCGCGGATTGCGCCTCGTCTGGCGCGGCGGCTTGCTTCCCGAAGGAGGGAGTTAGGTTGAAAACATATACAGCCGACAAGATTCGTAATGTCGCCATTGTGGGCCACGGCGGTTCGGGCAAGACTATGCTCGTCGAGCACATGCTCTTCACCGCCGGCGCCGTCGACCGAGTAGGCAGCGTGGATGGCGGAAACACGCAGAGCGATTTTGATCCCTTAGAAATCCGCCGCAAAATATCCCTCAACGCCAGCGTGATGCCCATGGAGTGGCACGGAACGAAAATCAACCTGATCGACGTGCCGGGATACCCAGACTTCATCGGCGACCTTCACTCCGTTGCTCGCGTGGTCGAGGCGATGATCATTGTTACGGAAGCCAAAGCGGACATCGACGTCGGCTTTGAGCTGGCCTGGGAAGTGGCGGAGGAGCATGGCCTCGCCAAGTGCATTTTCGTAAACAAGCTCGAGCGGGACAACGCCGACTTTGACGGCCTTATGAACACTCTGCACGAGCGCTATGGTCGCCGCATCGTCAACGTCCAGATTCCGATCGGCCACCAGGCCGCCTTTAGCGGCGTGCTCGACGTGCTGAACATGAAGGTCTATAAGGGCAAGGACCGAGGCGTGGAGATCGAGGAGATCCCGACCGGCTACACCGAAGAGGCGGCCGAGCGTCGGGAGAAGATCATGGACGCGGCCGCCGAAGGCGATGACGCGCTGGCCATGAAGTATTTGGAGGGCGAGCAGCTCACCGAAGACGAGATCGAGCACGGGATGCTGATCGGCATTGAAACCGGAAAAGTAGTCCCAGTCTTGGTTGGTTCTGCCATGAGCGGCATCGGCGTGGCGACACTGTTGGATAGGATCGTGGGCGAACTGCCTTCGCCGGTCGACATGCCGAAGCAGCTTAACGATAAGGAGCTAAAACCAGATCCAAGCGGACCTCTCGCTGCGTTTGTTTTCAAGACAACGGCCGACCCATTTGTGGGCAAGATCAACTACGTCCGCGTGTTTAGCGGGAAGTTGTCGGTGGACCAGCACGTTCTGAACTCGACCCGAGAAAAAGACGAGCGGCTGCACAACCTGTTCTTGCCGCACGGCAAAGGCCAGGAGACGGCAACCGAGGTCTTGGCCGGCGATATTTGCGCGGTGGCTAAGTTGACCGACGTTCACACGGGCGACACCTTGACGACAGCCAAGGATCGCATTTCCTTAGACGCGGTGAAACTTCCGGAACCCATCTATAGAATCGCGATTACGCCGGTCTCTAAAGCCGACGAGGACAAGATGGGCCAGGCGATTGCGAAGCTGCAGGATGAGGACCCGACCTTCCGCGCTCACCGAGATCCGGTGACGCACCAGGAGATTCTGGAGGGCATGGGCGACATTCATCTCGACGTGATTATCGAGAAGTTGAAGTCAAAATTTGGAGTCGCCGTCCAGATCGAGGATGCGCGGGTGCCTTACAAGGAGACTGTTCGCACCGCGGCCAAAGCTCAGGGCAGGCACAAGCGGCAGACGGGCGGCAAGGGACAGTTTGGCGACTGCTGGATCGAGCTTGCTCCGCTTGAGCGGGGCGGCGGTTTCGCGTTTGAGAACAAGGTGGTCGGCGGCGCGATTCCGAAGAACTTCATCCCTGCGGTGGAGAAAGGGATTCGTGAAGCGATGGACCATGGGCTCGTGGCCGGCTTCCCGGTAGTCGATATTCGGACCAGCGTTTACGACGGCAGCTACCACGACGTGGACTCGAGCGAAGCGGCGTTTAAGATGGCGGGAGCGATAGCCTTGAGGGCTGCCGCGGAAAAGGCGGGAGCGACCATTTTGGAACCTGTTCTTCAGGTTGAAGTGGACGTTCCGGATGAAGCGGTGGGCGATGTTGTTGGCGACCTGAATGGCCGTCGAGGGCACATGCAGGGTATGGAGCCTTTGACTCCCGGCAAGACCCGCATCCGTGCCGTTGTGCCGATGGCGACGATGATGCGGTATGCGCTGGACTTGCGCTCGATTACCAAGGGTCGCGGCCGGTTCCGGCAGGAAGTTGCGAAGTACGAGGAGCTCCCTCACCCGGAGCAACAGAAGCTGATTGCTGAGTATGCGAAACAGCGGGCACTGCATGAGCAGGAGCACTGAGGGCTGTGGGCTGTGGGCTGTGGGCTCTAGGCTCAAGGCTCAAGGCTCTAGGCTCTAGGCTCAAGGCTCAAGGCTCAGGGCTCAGGCTCTAGGGCTCAGGGCTCAGGCTCTAGGCTCAAGGCTTACTTACCGCTTCGCTCTGCCCCAGCCAGGGCCAGCAGGTCGATGAGCGCCTGATCTTTGCGACGGCGAGCGATATCTAAGAGGTTTGCGTCCTTTGATCGCTGCCTGACCGGGCAGCCCCGGGAGATGAGTTCTTTCACGATCGCGATGGGGGCGTGGGTGGCGACGGCGTAAAAGAGGGCGTTGTTTCCGTCGGCGTCATAGGCTCGAACAACGGGGTCGGTCATCTTTTTGATGATCGTATCGGCTAAATCGAATTGACCTTGTAGGA
>JANYLD010000097.1 GCA_025363835.1 Armatimonadota bacterium | reverse complement strand
CGCCTCCACCAACCAGCGTCTACTGTCCATTGCACTCGCGCTCACAAAAGGCATCCCATCCACCCCATCCCGGGTGGATACCATGTGTTGGCGCAGGTGGATACCATGTGTTGGCGCTGCACACCTACCGGGTTGAGGGTCGTCTGAAAAGGCCTCCAAAGCCGCGGAGCCCCGATATATACCCTCAACCCAGTAGGGTGGGGTTGAGGGATGGATTCCCCAACGCAGAGGCGCGGAGTTTTTTTAGTTTTGTCATCCTGAGCGAGTCCCCGAGTCGAAGGACCTGACAGGAGCCGACGCAGTGCTTGTAATAGCATTCCGAATTGACAGTCAGGTCCCTCGACTCGGGGACTCGCTCGGGATGACAAAAAGAAACGGTCCCCCGCCTCGAGGACCCCAATCAGCCAAAATGAAAAAAGCATGAGAGTCCCTTTTTACGACATCAAGGCCCAATACGACGAGCTCGCGCCGGAGCTGGATGCGGCGGTGCATGAGATCCTTTCGAGCGGCGGCTACATCATGGGGCCGAACCATAAGGCTTTTGAGGAGGAGATGGCGGAGCTTCATGAGGTGAAGCACGCGATCGCCGTGAACTCGGGGACGGACGCGCTTCGGATCATGATGGACGCGGCCGGCATTGGGCCGGGGGACGAGGTCATTACGACCGCTTTCACGTTCGTGGCCAGCACGGAGACGATCGTGCAGACGGGGGCAATGCCGGTCTTTGTGGACATAGACCCGGTGACCTTCAACATCGATCCCTCCCTCATTGAAGCAGCGATTACGCCGAAGACGAAGGCGATCATGCCGATCCACTTGTTTGGGCAGCTCGCGGACGTGGACCGGGTTGGGGAGATCGGTCGGAAGCACAACTTGATCGTGCTAGAAGACGCCGCCCAAGCCGTCGGCTCGAAACACAACGGCAAGCCCGCCGGCAACTTCGGCCTCGCCGCCTCCCTAAGCTTTTACGTGACCAAAAACCTGGGCGCCGCCGGCGATGGAGGGATGATCCTGACCAACGACGACCTTGTGGCGGAGAAGTGCCGCTCGATCCGAGTCCACGGCATGGGTCGCGAGCGGTATTACTACGACTACCTGGGCTACACAAGCCGGTTGGACGAGATCCAGGCCGCGGTGCTCCGGATCAAGCTGACGAAGCTGGTCGCATGGAACACACGGCGCGCAGAGCTCGCGCAGATCTATTTGGAGGCGCTGGAGTCGGCTGATGTTGTCCTTCCGATGACCTCGCCAGGCAACACAAACACCTGGCACCAGTTCTCAGTGCGCTGCACCCGGCGTGACGGCCTGCAGGCCCATCTAAAGGAGAAGGGAGTGGACTCCATGATCTACTACCCCGTCCCTCTGCACTACCACGAGCCGTATCGGAGGTTTGGAAAGGGCGAGGGGAGCCTCCCGGAGTCCGAGCGGGCAGCGCTCCAAATTCTGAACCTGCCAATGCATCAGCATCTGTCAGAAGATCAGGTGCGGCATGTCTCGGAGTGTGTGAAGGAGTTCTGCGCTCCCGTGAGGGCGTAATTGAGGCGGTCCGGGGAGGGGCACGCTCCGCCGTGACCATATTGTCCGATCGCAGAGCTGGTCACGACGGAGCGTGCCCTCCCATGCTCGCCCATCCCTCGCACCCCGCAGGGGTGCCAGAACTCCATCGCGGAGGATTCTTCTCAGGAGAATAAATGAAGTGCGTTCACCGTCGTCGGCATGAAAACTAGCCCGAGTCCGAGAGCCCCAAAGGGGCACAATGTTAAAGCCCAGGTGCGCAGCCCTGAGTGGAGGCGAAATCATCCTTGGCGCCCCAAGTGCGTTCACCGTCGTCGGCATGAGAACTAGCCCGAGTCCGAGAGCCCCAAAGGGGCACAATGTAAAAGCCCAGGTGCGCAGCCCTGGGTGGAGGCGAAATCATCCTTGGCGCCCCAACGGGGTGCGATCGCAAGACACGAGCCCATGTTCAGACCAACGGATCCCCGACTCGAAGGACCTTGACTGTAGGTTTGGAATGCTGCTACTGACGCAACGTCGATTCCAGTCAGGTCCCTCGACTGGGAGACTCGCTCGAGATGACAACACGTGAAAGAGACGCCAGTTTGAGGGACGGCATAATGAACGGGTGCTGAGGACTTCGGTGGTGTCGGGTCCGGACGGCTTCCTACAGCTTGAGACCGAATGGAAAGAGCTCGTAAACGACTCGCCTTCGGCGACTCCGTTTCAGACTTGGGAGTGGCAATCCACCTGGGCGAAGCATTTCGGCCGCCGTGGCCGGTTTCATCTCATCGCGGTGAAACACGGAAACGACTTGGTCGGGCTCATGTCCTTGATGAAGACCCAAGGCGCCTGGAAGAGCTTGCGGGCGGTGGGCACCGGATCGAGCGACTACTTACATGCGATCGCCAGAAACGGATATGAGCACGCGGTCTCCGAAGCAGTCTCCGAAAGCCTCAGCAACGAAAAGGACGCGGACCTGATCGACCTGCACCAGGTTCGGGAGGACAAGCCGTTTGCCGAGGCGGGATACACGGCCATCGAACAGGCCCGGTGCCTAGTCCTCACCCTGCCCCCAACCTATGACGACTACCTGAAGACCCTCAGCAAGAGCCTGCGATACGACGTGAAGCGGCTGGATAAAGACCTCTTCAAAACCGGCCGCGCGCAGGTCACCCAGGTGGCAGAGGGCGAGATCGACCAAGGGATGGAGCGGCTTTTTGAGACGCACAAGAAGCGGTGGCGCAAGCGTGGATTGCCGGGCGCTTTTATCGGGCGGGGGGAAGCTTTTCACAAGGAATGGGCCCATTTGGCCGCCTCTCGCGGGTATTTGTGGTTAAGCTTGCTGAAGATCGATGGCGAGACGATCGGGGCGATTTATGCGATGACGCTCGGTTCCGCGTGTTACTACTATCAAGCCGGATTTGACCCCTCACAGGGCTCGATCTCGCCGGGCACTTTGCTGGTTGCGGCTACCATTAAGCGGGCGATCGAGGAAGGCAAGCAGGCTTTTGATTTCCTGCGCGGCGACGAACCTTATAAAATGCGTTGGAAAGCTCAGAAGGTCCTATGCAACCGGCGCTTCCTCCGTGCCATAACTCCGGTGACCGGGCAGGTGGCCCTACGCTGGAATGGAGCGGGTAGCGTAGTAGAGAGTAGAGTCCGCGCGCGGCTGGAAGGTCGAGGCATTCTTTAAACAGCACGATGGCAACCTATTCATCCTCGAAGCCAAGGTGGAAGACCGAGACCTTCGTGCTGGACCCTGCCCGCAAGCCCAAAGTGGCGATTATCATTCCCGCCTATAACGAGGCGACTCGTATTGGCCGCGTTTTGCGGGCGGCTTCTGCTTCCAAGTATGCGGACGAGGTCATCGTGGTGGCCGACGGCTGCACAGATGGCACGGCGGCCGTCGCAGCCAAGAACCCAGGCGTTCGGGTGGTGGACCTGCCCTTCAATGTGGGCAAAGCCGGGGCGATGTCGGCCGGTGTCAAGGCCACCGATGCCGCCGTTTTGATGTTTGTGGACGCGGATCTTGACGGATTGTCCTCCGAACATTTAGACAGCATCATTCGGCCGCTCCTAACGAACCAATGCGAGATGTGTATCGGCGTCTTCCGGGGCGGCAAGTTCTGGAGCGACGCCGCCCAGCGGGTCACCCCCTTTTACAGCGGACAGCGCGCGCTCGTGCGCAAGCTCTTTACCGGCGTTCCAAATATCGAGGAGGCTCGGATGGGTGTGGAGATCGCCCTGAATGAGCACGCAAAGAGGGTGCGAGCGCGGGTTCTGCGGGTGGTGCTCGTAGGAGTTTCTAACTGCCACAAGGAGCAGAAGATGGGGCTGACCAAGGGCATTCAAGCAAGAAGCAAGATGTTCCAAGAGATGATCGAAGCGAAGAAGCGGGCTTTGAAGCGCAGGCGGCGAGATCGGTGGCGCGATCGCTCCAACACCTGGCCCTGGACTTAAGAGGGCTGGGGCTGAGTGCTGAGACAATTTCCTTTGTGAGTCTTTGTGTATCTCAGTGTCCTTTGTGTTTCATTCCGAGGCGCGCGTTGACAGACAAACACAAGGGTCACCAAGAAACCACAAGGACGCGCAAAGGGCAAACGATATTGGATCTGATGCTTAGCGTTTTTCCGCATCGCGCCTAAGCAGCACCAACAAGAAGGGCGCGCCAATAAGCGCCGTGACCACTCCAACGGGAAGCTCAGTGTTTGGGAGCGCCCGTTGCGCGAGAATGTCAGCCGTCAGTAGCAAGGTCGGCCCCAAAAGCAGAGCCGCCGGCATGGAGAGGCGCCAATCAACCCCCAGCAGCCGGCGCGCGATATGCGGCGAGACCAACCCCAAAAACCCAATAATCCCGACGGCTCCCACGCAAACGGCGGCCAAGGCGGTGCCGGTGATCAGAACGGTGAACTTCAGACGAGTCGTATCGACGCCGAGCGTTCTCGCAGTGGACTCACTGATGGCGAAGGCGTTGAGTTTTCGGGCTTGGAGGATGAGGATCGGGATTCCGATGGCGGCCGTAATGGCCATTACGAGCACGCGGTCCATGAACATAGGCGACATGCTCCCGAGTAGCCATGCGAGGATCTTGTTGGTGTCTTGCCCCGCGAGGTAGAGGACGAGGGTTGTTACAGCCCAAAGAAGAGAGCCGACCACCACGCCGCAGAGAAGCAAATTGCGCACGTTGACCACCCCGCGCGTGGTGGCGAGAGAGAAGACGAGAGCCAGGGAGGCGAGGCCGCCAACAAACCCAAGCCCCATTGTCCCGAGCCCGCCCCACAAACCGGTGAGGCCGAGCAGATAGGCAAGCGCGCCCCCCGCCGCCGCGCCAGATGAGACGCCGACAATGTAGGGGTCGGCCAGCGGGT
>JANYLD010000054.1 GCA_025363835.1 Armatimonadota bacterium | reverse complement strand
TCCCAGTGTAGATGTGGTCGAAGACCAATCCAGCGCCAGTTTGGCCAGTCGGCCCTGTCGGCCCTAACGGTCCCTGAGCGCCAAACGGACCGGCCGCTCCTGCAGCGCCCGGTGCTCCTGTTGGACCTATCGGTCCGGTGGGGCCGGTGGGACCGGTCGTCCCCGTATTCCCCGCTATTCCGGTGGCGCCTGTCGGTCCCATCGGTCCGATAGGGCCGATCGGTCCAATAACGCCCTGCGCTCCTGCCGCCCCCGCTACGCCCGCGTTCCCGGTAAGTCCCTGTGGGCCGGTCGAGCCCGTTGGCCCAAAGGGTCCCCCTGCACCAGTTACCCCGATCAGTCCAGTCGGTCCGGTTGCGCCCTTTGCTCCTGATGGGCCGGTCGGTCCGGTTCCCCCCGTCGGTCCTTGTAGACCTGTAGGACCTACTCCGCCCCCGAGACCTTGCGCGCCAGTTGGCCCCGTCGGTCCGGTAGCGCCCAAAGTTCCGATCGGGCCGGTTGGTCCAACTGGACCGGTCGGGCCCACGACGGCGGCGATGACTCCCGAAGAGAGCATCGTGAGCGTGATACCGTCCGTAGGCACGGAAATCGTTACGGTTGTTCCGGACTGAACCACGGAGAGGCCGGGACCCGCTGTGATCTTCTTGATGCCATCTCCGTAAGACGGCAGGACGAGCAGGGACCCGAGAACGAACGCCAAACTTAGGCGATGAAGACTAGGTGTCAAGGCTGTCATTTTCTTACCAACAGCCCTTAATGAGGTGTCTTACCCCCATGATAACGCATAAGTTCGCAAAGGCAAGCATGAATAAATGCTGACCTATCGTTGTTGAGTCATGGCACGCGTTTGAAGTCTTGGTCGACCCCGGCTTTCCTGCAGATGAACTCGTCGTCGCTCTTCCAGATAACAACACCCGTCTGGGGCTTGCTAACACTGGCTTGGAGGTATGGCTCCATGCGCGCCTTGGCAACCGGATTCAAACCGTCTAGCGTCATGGATGCGGGCGTTACCGTCAGATCTTTTTCCGTAGAACTCCAGGTTCCGAAGCCGGTCAGCGTATACGGCATTTGAGTCGGCCCATTCTTGGCCGTAAAGGACATCGTGTGGTCGGGGTTGAACGTCATTTTGGAATCCGCTCCGCCCTGCGTTGCGGTCGTCGTTTGCCAGGTGCCAATGAAAGTCCTGGGCTTCTTGCAGCCCATGCAGGAAAGCGCTACCAAAGCGCTGGTTATGAAGAAATAGCGCAACCACATTCGCACTATGATCATAGCTGAGCAAGAGTTAATTGCGTCCCCGCCTTGGGCTCGCAGCACTTCCACACTGGGCTGGAAGATTGCAGTGCTACATTTGAAGGGTGTCACGACCGACTGTTTGCTTGACAATGATCGTGAAAAACGAAGCGCATGTCATCGAGCGATGCCTCCGCTCCACTCTTCCCTACATCGATTCCTAGTGCATCGTCGACACTGGCTCGAGCGACGGCACGCAGAACATCATTCGCACCTTTCTGAAAGATCTGCCCGGCGAACTGCACGAGCGGCCGTGGCGCAACTTCGGCGAGAACCGAACCGAAGCCATCCGCCTGGCTGAAAAGGCGGCCAATTACCTCCTGTTTTTGGACGCCGACGAAGAGCTCATATCGCCAACCGGCCAAGGATTCCCTCCCTTGGCGGCAGATGCTTACTCCCTGGCGCTCC
This sequence comes from Armatimonadota bacterium, assembly GCA_025363835.1. Taxonomy (GTDB): domain Bacteria; phylum Armatimonadota; class Fimbriimonadia; order Fimbriimonadales; family Fimbriimonadaceae; genus JANYLD01. Next base: position 10,596 of record JANYLD010000054.1, on the reverse strand, counting down.
GGCTAGGCAACACGTCTTACTGGCGTCCCCACATCGTTTCAACCAGATTGTCTTGGCGCTATGAAGGTGTGCTGCATGAGTACCTGGAGTGCGGTGCGAAGTACACGAGCGAAAAGCTACATGGACTAAGCGTGGTCTCATACGGGGACGGGGGCCGGAGCCAAGGCATCGACGTCGCTGAGAAATACCGCCGAGACGCGCAGGTTTTAGAGGAGGCACTCAAGGCAAACCCCGACAATCGCCGCTACGTTTTCTATCTCGCGCAGAGCTATCGGGACTCCAAGCAGCTTGACAAAAGCCTGGCCGCATACCAACGAAGGTCGGAGATGGGCGGATGGGATGAAGAGGTCTGGTACTCGATGAGCGAGGCCGCTAACCTAAGCGTTTCGCTCGGTTTGCCGCATGAGATTGTCGTTGAACGATTGCTGCGGGCTTTTCAGTTTCGCCCGTCCCGTGCCGAGCCGCTGGTTTACTTAGCTGCCTACCATCGAGAGCGGAAGGAGTTTGCTCTCGCCCACCTGTACGCGCGGGCCGCCACTTTGATCTCCCGACCGGACGACTTGCTGTTTATTGACGAGTCCTGCTATGAGTGGCGAGCGAAAGATGAGTTCGCGATAGCTTCCTACTACTGCGGTGATTATGTTGCTTCGAAGCAAGCGAATGAGGACTTACTCGGCTCGTCCTCGCTGCCATCCTCCGAGCGCGGCCGCGTAGAGGCGAACCTGCAGTTCGCATTGAATGCCCTGGCTCGAAAGGACAGCGATCCGGAGTGACTTTAACGCTGGCCAATTGGAGAGCCAAAGTCTTCCCAGCCGTGAACCGGCCAGGCTAGATTCAGACCGCAGTTTCGCTCGGCGACGCTTGCGGTTCAAAGACGAAGTGCCCGTCTCTGTAGTCCACGTTGACAGCCTGCCCGTCTACTATCTCGCCACGTAGAATCCTTTGAGCCAGCGGGTTCATGACCTCGTTCTGAATCGCCCGCTTCAAAGGACGGGCTCCATACACAGGGTCGTAGCCTGCAGTCGCAACTTGCAGCAAGGCAGCGTCCGTAAGATGCAACTCGATCCGACGCTCTCGCAACCGCTCGCCCAGCTTGTGAATCTGGATGTCCACGATCTTCTTGATCTCGTTCACGCCAAGAGGCCTGAAGATCACGATCTCGTCCAACCGGTTCAAGAACTCCGGCCGGAAAAACAGGCCCACTTGGTTCATAACCTCGCGCTTCACTTGCTCAAAGTCATGTCCGGCCGTCAGCGGGTCGCCGTAGAGGTTGGAGCCTAAGTTGCTCGTCATGATGACGACGGCGTTGCGGAAGTCTACTGTGCGCCCTTGTCCGTCCGTCAGGCGTCCATCGTCTAGCAGCTGGAGGAGGACATTGAAGACCTCAGGATGGGCCTTCTCGACCTCGTCGAGAAGGATTACCGAGTAGGGCCGGCGACGGACGGCTTCCGTAAGCTGGCCTCCCTCTTCATAACCCACGTAGCCCGGAGGCGCGCCGATGAGGCGCGCAACAGAATGCTTTTCGCCGTATTCGCTCATATCGATTCGCACCATGGCGCGCTCGTCGTCAAACAGATACTGGGCAAGCGCCTTGGCCGTCTCCGTCTTTCCAACGCCGGTTGGGCCGAGGAAGAGGAATGAGCCGATGGGGCGGTGTGGGTCAGCAAGGCCGCTGCGGGCACGGCGTACAGAATCGGCAAGGGCCTGCAGAGCCTCATCCTGCCCGACCACACGATCCCGTAGGCGGTCTTCCATGGTGAGAAGCTTCTGCATCTCGCCTTCCAGCAGCTTGCTGACAGGCACGCCGGTCCACTTGCTGACGACTTCGGCAATGTCCTCCGCATCGACTTCCTCTTTGAGCATCTTGCCGCCCGATTGCACACGCTCGAGCTCTTTCGTATCCTTTTCAAGCTCAGCCTGCAGTTGCGGGATAGTGCCGTGCTGAATTTCGGCGGCTCGCGCGTAATCGTAGTTGCCGCTCGCCCGCTCGAGTTGAAGACGCTGATCGTCCAACTCCTCTTTGATCTTGCGGACCCGCTCGATCTTCTCTTTCTCCTGCTGCCACCTGGCTCGGAGCGCGCTGGACGCCTCATTGAGTTCGGCCAATTTTCGCTCAGCATCGGCTAAGCGCTGCTTAGAAACCGCGTCACTCTCCTTCTTCAACGCCTCGCGGTCGATCTCTAAGTGACGGATTTGCCGCTCAACGCTATCTATTTCCGCAGGTACGGAGTCGATTTCAATCTTCAGACGCGATGCCGCCTCGTCCATCAGGTCGATCGCCTTGTCCGGCAAGAAGCGGTCAGCGATATAGCGGTGAGAAAGAGTAGCCGCAGCCACGATGGCAGAATCGGTAATCCGAACGCCATGGTGGATCTCATACCGCTCTTTCAGTCCACGGAGAATGGAGATCGTGTCATCCACGCTCGGCTCACCCACAAAGACAGGTTGGAAACGACGCTCAAGCGCCGCGTCCTTCTCAATATAGGTGCGGTACTCCTTCAACGTGGTCGCGCCCACGCAGCGAAGCTCACCGCGCGCCAGCATCGGCTTGAGCATGTTGGCCGCGTCCATAGAACCTTCTGCTTTGCCCGCGCCAACTAGGGTATGAAGCTCATCGATAAAGAGAATGATCCTGCCTTCAGCCTTCTTGATCTCATCAAGAACCGCCTTCAACCGCTCCTCAAAATCACCCCGGTATTTGGCGCCCGCAACTAGTGCGCCCAAGTCCAAAGAGACGACCGATTTGTCTCGCAAACTATCCGGAATCTCACCGTTCACGATTCGCTGGGCCAGACCTTCAACAACCGCCGTCTTTCCAACGCCAGGCTCTCCAATGAGGACCGGGTTGTTCTTGGTGCGGCGGCTTAAGACTTGAATAACACGTCGAATCTCTTCGTCACGGCCAATGACCGGATCAAGCTTCCCTTGCCTTGCCCGCGCGGTCAGATCGATCGCGTATTTCTCAAGCGCTTGGTAGCGCTCCTCGGCATTAGGATCGGTAACGCGCCGTCCGCCACGCAAGTCGTCGATCGCCTTCTGCACGAGTTCGGTGGTGACTCCGTTCGCGCGGAGGAGCTTGCCGGCATCGCCGGTATCGGCGGAGAGTGCGAGGAGCAAGTGCTCGGTGGAGACGTATTCGTCTTTCATCCGGTCCGCTTCGGTGAAAGCTTCGTTGGTCACCTTCTGCAACCGGCTGGACATAGAAGAGCCATAGCTGGCTGCACCCTGAACCTTGGGCAACTTCTCCATTTCCTGGTTCAGTTCAATGCGAACCCGGTCCGCGTCGATGCCGATCTTTTCCAGGAGCGCGTTGGTCGTGCCGCCGTTCTGCTCCAGCAAAGCCAGCAGCAAATGCTCGACGTCCAGCGTCGAATGCTGGAATCGAGTGGCAACGTTCTGCGCGTCCTGCAGGGCCTCTTGGGCTTTGATGGTTAATTTGTCAAATCGCATAGTGCTATTGAGTCCATCACACTCAAGTGATTTACCTCACCTATTATTACATCGCGTTGATCGCGAGCGTTTCATTCTGGGTCGAGTTTCCTAATTTGACGCGGTCGAATGTAGCATCGTCCTTCCCAGGCGATGTTTCTCACTTGTCAGCGACGGTTGGCCCAGAGTGCATTACCAGCGAGCGTGGAATAAGAAGTCACTTGCGCAAGGCGCCCCCACCTGTTCGACTGCCGAATGCCCGATAATCAAAAGTGTATGGAAGGTATGGAGTTCATTTGTGGGGCACCGTTCGCCATCGTCGGCCTTGTCATATGGACGTCCATGTATTCCAGAAAGCAGATTTCCAGGAAGCTTTATTGGTCGACCTTATCTTGTGCAGGATGCCTTGGCCTTCTGCTCGTCTGCTGGATGTTATATTACGGCTTTGTAATCGAAGGACTTGTCATTGCTTCAACAAATGGTGACGCGAAGCAGGTCCAAACTCTCCTGAAGTGGGGGGCCAACCCGAACGCAAGTGCGGATGAGTTCGGTTATCCCCTCCAGGGGGCTGTTGAAAACGATCACTTGGATGTCGTCCGTATCCTTCTCAGCCACGGTGCCAAGCCTAACTTGGTAATGACGGATTCGGTCCCCGACAAGCGCTCCCTTGTCGAAATCGCCTCCGGAAATAAGGATTGGGAGCTCGTCAAGCTGCTCAAATCTGCAGGCGGCTAGAGTTCATTTCCCAATGCAGAAGTCCGCGAAGATCCGCTCAATCATGTCCTCCGTCGCAGTCTCGCCCGTGATCTCACCGAGGTCATTGGCGGCGCCACGCAATAGAGTGGAGAGCAGATCATCGGGTCGAGAATCTTTGATGCTTGCCGTAGCAGCGTTCAGTGCCCGCCGAGTAGCCATCAGCAAGGGCTTGTGCCGATCAGAAATGGGCGGGATATGCAACGCGCCTGCCCGTTCCGCCAACTCCGCAACAGTCGCCACTAGCTCTGCCAGACCCTCCCCGGTCCTGGCAGACACGCAGAACAGTGGAGTTCGAGTCTCTGAATCCCGAAGCCGATCCGCGTTTGCCTTGCCGTGCAAATCAACCTTGTTTGCCACCAGGCAAGTTGGATTAACGCTTGCCTTCCAATCCCACATGGACGCCACGTCGTCCGCATCGTAAACCAGCCACGTCAAGTCCGCGTCGCGCATTTGCCGTTTGGCATGCTCGATTCCAATCGACTCAACTTCATCCTCGGTCTCGCGCAGCCCAGCCGTGTCGATGAGGACAACGGGCACTCCGCCCATGTCCACGGATTCCTCCACATAGTCTCTCGTCGTTCCCGCGATCGGAGTCACGATCGCCCGCTCGCGTCCCACGATTGCGTTGAAGAGAGAAGACTTCCCCGCATTCGGCGGTCCCACGATCGCGATCCGGAGTCCGCTTCTCATGATGTGTCCCAGGTCGGCGGTCTTCAACAAGGCTTCAACACTGTCAGAAAGGTCCGCCAACTCGCCCCTAGCCGAATCGCGATCCAACGGGCCGATCTCCTCCTCAAAGTCGACACTCGCTTCAACCGCGACGAGCACCTTGAGAACCCTGTTTCTTAGTGCAGAAACTTCCTTGTGCAGGGCGCCTTCTCTCTGCCGGTTGGCCATCCGCAACTGCGCTTCCGTCTGTGCGTTGACCGTGTCCGCGACGGCTTCCGCCTCCGTCAAATCCATCCGTCCATTCAAAAACGCCCGTTGGGTAAATTCCCCTGCCTCCGCATGTCGAGCTCCCGCCTGAATACAAGCCTCCACCAATGCTCGAACAGATACGGGGGATCCGTGACAAGACAGCTCCACACTCCGCTCCCCTGTATAACTGTGCCCCTCTTCAAACGGAATTACCAACCCATCATCGCCCGTTGAGTAACGCCCGTAAGTGGCCCGGTGCGATTCAGGATTTCTGGGCCAGGCAAGAAACACCTTGCCAGCGACCTCCCATGATTCGGCACCTGAGAGCCGAACCAGAGCGACGGCGGCAGGCTGGTTGCCGGTTATTGGGGCGACTATTGTGTCGAAGGGGGACAGCATGAAATGTAGCATCGGCCCTCTGGGCGATGTTTCTCGCTACCAACAGCGACGTGCCAGGAGATTAGAGCCAGGTTCGAGTGCAAGCCTACTCCTTAGTGAATTGTGGACAAACGACGTGATCACAATTCACTTCGCCCAAACCCGCAAAATCCCAATTTCGTAGCCCAGCCTTTTCGGGATTCTTCAAGATGTAGTTAGCTGTTCCTTCATAGGCGACGCGGGATCTCACAATCCGGTCGTAATACTCCCGCTGCCAGAACCTGCCGTCTCGTTGCAAAAACCTCGTTTGCACGTCGAGCCGACCACGTCTTCCACGACAGCACGATCTGCGAAAGGTCTTGCTCCTCGTATGGCTTTACGATCACGTGAACGTGATTCGGCATCACGCACCAGGCATGCAAGTCGTAGCGCACTTTATGAAAATGAAACAGGGTCGCAGTAACTATCTCAGGAACGCCCGGCTTGCCAGCCAAACATTGCCCCATTCCTTGATCCAGTAACTTTTCCGCCCGGCCCGCGGTCTTCCACCGAATCGCATTCATTTCGATGACGTTAGGTTCCCTGCCCACCCGCCTAACAAAGGCCGCTTCGGCTATCCTAACCTCCTCTCGTAGCTCTTGCGTCACATGTTTTGGTAGGGAGTCGAAGGTTCGGAACGTGACGAAATAGGCGGCGCCATCCAGGGTCCAATGCGGCAATCTCGCACCCCGACGTTTTCGGATGGCATTGGGTGGAGATTCAATGTCCACAATTCGAAATTATGGACGGACGAAATGTAGCATCGTCCTTCCTAGGCGATGTTTCTCGATTGGAATTGACCCTTGCGTGGAGTTTGGCAAGCGAGCCGAATGTAGCATCGCCTTCCTAGGCGATGCTTCTCGATTGGAATTGACCCTTGCCTGGAGTTTGGCAGCGAGGCGAAATTGGAAGCGAGAAACATCGCCTGGGAAGGACGATGCTACATTTGGTTAGAAGTAAACTTCCAGGCATGAAAATCTTCGTAGATACCGGCGACGTGGCGGAGGTCAAGCAGGCCGCCGAATGGGGGATTTTGGATGGGGTTACTACTAATCCCACTTTGATTGCCAAGTCTGGAAAGGGCTTTAAGGAGACTGTTCTCAAAATCTGCGAGCTCGTCCCGGACGGAGAGATAAGCGCGGAAGTCGTCGCCACCGACTACGACACCATGCTCAAAGAAGCCACCGAGATCTCGAGCTGGAATCCTCAGATCGTGGTCAAAGTGCCGCTCATCGAGCCAGGGGTTAGACTCGTCCGCACCCTTAGCGACCGCGGCGTTAAGACGAACGTCACCCTGGTCTTCAGCGTCAACCAGGCCCTTCTCGCCGCAAAAGCGGGCGCCACCTTCATCTCCATTTTCGTCGGCCGTGTCGACGACATTTCCGGAGACGGCATGGAAGCAGTTGCCGAGTCCGTCCAGATGGTGGAAACCTACGGCTACGACAGCCAGATACTGGTGGCCTCAATCCGTCACCCACTCCACGTAGTCCAAGCCATAGGCGCCGGCGCCCACATCTGCACGATGCCGCTGAAGATCATGCAAATGATGTTCAAGCACCCGCTGACCGATGCCGGCCTCAAGCGGTTCCTTGAAGATTGGAACAACGCGGGCCTCAACATCTTCGAGAAACAGCCGGCCGGAGTCTAGCGGTTGCAGCCAGACCCGGACCTAGTCAAGGCTTCAAAGTGGCCGGCTAGGGTCGACCGAATCGTCTCGGCGCTCTACGGCGATATCTTCGCCGCAACCGTCGGGATGGTTGCCTATTACGCGAACACGCTCGTCGCCTACGGTTTTGGGCTGTTCGCGGTCCTCCCCTTCCTGAGCGGCATCCCCATCGGGATGGCGCTCAGAAGAAAACGTGGCGAGATGCTCGGACCGGCCGATCTCTTCATGGCGAGTCTCTGGGCAATCGCCATCCCCGCGGTATTGCTAATGCTGATGGAGTCCGAGGGCATGATCTGCATCCTGATGGCATTTCCGATCGGGTATGTGACGACCCTGTTAGGCGCACTTCTTGGCGGTAGCTTGCCGATCGGACCGCGGGGGAGCCGAGTGTCCGTGTCACTCCTCGCCCTTTCACCTCTCCTCCTCGTCTACGAGGCGCACCAATCGATCGAGCCTTCGCTCAATGCGGTGACAACGACGATCATTGTCAACGCCCCGCCGGAGCGCATCTGGCCCTACTTGGTCAACCTCGACCCTATCCAGTCCACCGACAACTACCTTTTCAAAGCAGGCGTCGCTCATCCGCTCTCGACCCACACTAACGGCGGGGGCGTGGGTGCTGCCAGGTTCTGCGAGCTGTCAACGGGCGAGATGCCGGAGCGAATCTCCGTCTGGCAGCCAGGGCAACTGCTCGTTTTCGACATGCTCTCTACGCCCGCCTGCATGAAGGAGCTAAACCCTTTCGGCCCGGTTCATTCCGGCCACCTGTTCCACTACTTTGAGTGGCACGAAGGTCGCTTCCAACTTATCCCCTTAGGCAGTATGAAAACGGAAATTGTGGGGACGAGCACCTTCGACCACCACCTAGGCCCCTCCTGGTACTGGAGCCTCTGGACCATCTACATTGTCCACAGGGTGCACTCCAGCGTGCTCGAAGAGATCAAGCGGAAGGCGGAAACTCCCTTATCGCCCGAACCCTCGCACTTGTGAAGTTCCGCGTCAGAAATTGATGAAATTCCTCCAATCAGGAGATTTCCCAGACCGTGCCTTGTTAGGCAACGTATGACCCTGTACAATCCTCCCCCATGAGGTATCAGGACGAGATCGTCCGCATCACACAAAAGGCGCTGGACGATGTCTGCCGGGCGGCCCGGTCGATTCCTGAAGACAGGGCGGACTGGGTGCCGATGGGCGAGGCACGATCAGTGCTCAATCAGATGCAAGAAATCGCCGTCGCGGCAACCTGGTTCTTCAATATCGTTCAAGACCTCAAGGTCCCAAAAGAGCCCGACCAGAGCATCGATGAGACCATGGTGAGAGCAAGAAAGCTCCTGACCGTTGAAGCGTGCATCGACATGGCTCGGACCACAACGGCTGAGCTCTGCAAAGCGATCCTGGCTTTCCCGGACGAGGCCATGGAGCTAGAAGTTATCCTCCCGTTTGATGAGGGTCAAACGGTCATCATGGCGGACGTGCTGTTTCTGCACTCCTGGAATCTAACCTATCATCTCGGCCAAATAAATCAACTGCAGCTCATGCTAGGCGACCGCGAGATGCATTGAACCGCGGGTGGGTCTTAAGATCGATCTCTTCTACGAAAGGGTCCAATTGCTTTGTCGCCGCCCCAGGAATCGTGAAATAGAACGTGGCACCTTGGTTCAAGTGGCCTTCCGCCCAAACCTTGCCGCCGTGCCTTTCGATGACCCGGCGCACAGTTGCAAGGCCGATACCGGTGCCCGGGAATTCGTCGCCTGTGTGCAGCCGCTCGAACGGCTTGAACAGCTTATTGATATAGCTTGGGTCAAAGCCGGCCCCATTGTCGCGGACATAAAAAACGCGCTCGCCGTCCAGGTCATCCGATCCGAATTCGATCAATGGTTGCTTCGCCCTTTCGGAGAACTTCCAAGCATTGTCGATCATGTTTTCCAAAGCAGACCGGATTAGCCTGGGATCAGCCTCAACCAGCATGTCCGGCTTGATCTCGACACGGGTGTTAGTCGACGCATGTCGCCTCTCTAACCCGGCTACGATATCGCGTGCCATGGCAGAAAGATCGACATCGTTTCTTTCTAAAGTAGCTCTCGAAATCCGAGAAAGATCCAGCAGGCCATCGATCAACTCTCCCATCTTCACGCTGTTCTCGATAATGCGCTCGAGGAAGTTTTGGGCTTCCGGATCGAGCTTCTCCGAATAGTCTTCAACGAGAATGCGAGAGAAGCTCGCCATCGCCCTAAGGGGAGCGCGAAGGTCATGAGCCACGGAATAGGAGAAGGCCTCCATCTCGGCCATTGCCCCGGCAAGCTCTTCGGTCCGCTCTTCAACCCGCTGCTCTAGATAGGCGTTGACGCGGCGCACCTCTTCCTCCGCTCGTTTTATCTCGGTCAGATCCTGATGCATGATGACGATCTCACGCACCCTGCCCTGCTCGTCCTTGAGCGGATAAGCGGAGCCTGCGATCCAGCAGGTTTTTCCCTTCCCCGCCAGCCTGCTCGCGTCCACCAGGGTCGCAGGAAAGAGCGTGGGCTTGCCCGATGCGGCTCGGAGGAAATACGGAAGCAGTCCATCCTCGCGAATAACAGGCGACTCGAGAAGGTTAATGTCCTTAAAGTCGTCCAGGCTCAGGGCCCATAGCCGCTCAAATCCGCGGTTCACCTCGATCGTTTCGCCTTGGGGCGAGATAATTTGTATGCTCAATGGAGCTTGCTCAATGAGATTGCGCAGCCGTCTTTCTGACATCCCCAACGCACGCTGCGCTTCCTGTCTCTCAATTACTTCTAGCTGTGCTCGTCGACGAGCGGAGGCCTCCATGTACGTAAAGCAGAACAGCAGACTGCTGAACAAGGCGCCCATGAGGGCGGTGAGGGGCACGACCGAGGCATCCGACCCTTCTGAAAAGCCGGGAGCGGAACTGAAGACCAGTTGCACGAACTGCCCCCCGACATTTTGCCTGCGAACATCGTGTTGCTCGGGCTCGTAATGTTCGGGCAGCTTGGAGTCGGCGGCCGAGTCGTAAACGAGATTCTGAGGAGTCTCGGGCCCAAAGTAGATTCGGACGTTCTCCATTCTGCGGACGTTAGACTTCTCAACTTCGTCGAATAAGTCTTTGGCGACCACTGGGCTAAAGACAAAGCCAATGAACTGTGCCCGTCGATCGTCATCGGTTTTAATCAGCCCGTCACCGAAGTACACAGGGGCGACAATCAGGAAAGCGGGGACATTTTCCAGCGAGGGAAGGTCTGGGAAATGGGAAGGCCGAAAGATCCGCGGTTGCCCGTCAGGAATCATAGCCTCCACGGCCGCTGCCCGCTGGGGATCGCTCTGCATATCAAAACCGACGGGGCTCTGCAGGGAGGGCTCCAGGCCGGCGTAATAGAGCACCGGCAGCTTGGGCCCTTCTGCCTTGGGCCAAA
>JANYLD010000397.1 GCA_025363835.1 Armatimonadota bacterium | reverse complement strand
TCGTCGCCGCAATCTGCTTGTACGGAGGCCATTCGGGCCGCTATGGCTTCATCGCCCAAGTCGTGAACCTTTGCTTCTTGATCTACTACGTTTACGACGGAGCGTCCTTGTTGTCACGCCGCCGCCTCGGCGAGGAGTTGGCGGCGGTGACGGATCTGTACCGTGACGTCTTGAACATCTTCGGCTACATCCCGCGGGTCGTCCAGCACTGGCACAAGCATCGGATTTGGCAAATCAGGTGATTCTCGATTGACTTTGCATGACGAGAATCGATACAAAATAGGACCCCTTCCCAATCCAGCACTCGGCAATCCAAAATCGAGCAATCCAAGATGCTTCGCCTCACCATCTACATCCGGCCGCACCGCCTCGAGCAGGTGAAATCCGCCATTGCCGCCCTTGGAGTGTCCGGAATGACAGTGAGCGACGTGCGGGGAACGGGGAACTCGCCTGAGCAGACGCAATGGTTCGCGGGCGAGGGCCACGTGCTACCATTGCCGATCCGATCGAAGCTGGACGTGGTGATTCCGGACGACATGAAAGACCAGGTGCTGGAGGCTGTAATGTCCGCGGCTCAGACCGGTGAAGCAAGCGACGGAAAGATTTTCATCGAGCCCATCCTAGACGCGGTCCGCGTTAGGACTGGAGAGCAAGGCGACGCCGCGCTTTAGGGGATGTGTGGGACTCTGGGATTGCTTGATTTTTGATTGCCGATTGCTCGATTTGGGAGATGCTGCTTTAACATCCCCGACACTTGTCAGCGTTGAATCCTGAATCCCCGATCGAGCAATCCAGAATCTCGAATCTCGAATCCCGAATCCCAGATCCTACAAAATGCCGGTGACCTTCACAAGGTTCCGCACGTCATACTTGCTGTAGTCCCACTTGACCCATGATTAGCTTGATTGCGGCCGCTTTGCTGGCCTTTACGCCACAAAAACTCGACGTTTCCGTTAATGTGAAGCCCGGAGAAGCGATCTCTGGGATTCGTCATTTTCGCATCATGGTCGTCTCGGACGATCCCGTTACGCAGGTCGAATTCTACGTCGGCAGCGAGCTTCGTGACAGCGATTCCAGCATTCCCTACGAGTTCGATTTGGACACGATCGAAGAGAAGGACGGAGATCTCCCGCTGACTTTTGCAGCCTATACGACCAAGGGCGATTCCGCCAAAAAGGTCGTGGTTGTCAAGATCAACAACGGCGTCGCCCTCGGCTCCGCCGTGCACGTCAGCAAGGGCATTGACTATCTGCACGACAGCAAGTGGGACCAGGCCATCGTTGAGGGCAGGATTGCGCTGAAGGCCTCGCCCAACGACAACCAAGCCCGAATGGTAATGGCCCGCGCCTATCTTGGCAAGCGCCAGCTGGACAAGGCAGAGAAGTACGCCGAGGACTGGCAGCAGAGCGAACCTCAAAATCCTGATGCAAGTGCGCTTGTCACGGACGTGGACCTGCACAAGGCCTTTGACACTTACAGCCGAGGATCGGACCCGGGATCGGCGATCAAATCTATCCAAGATGCCTTCAAAGCGGCCATTAACACCCGCCAGACGGTTTTGGAGTCCGGAATGGAAAGAATCGGCCGGCCCACCGAAGCCAACCTTCTTCAGTATGCAGACGCGGCCATCATCTCAGGCCGGTATTCCCTCGCTATCACAGCCTTGGAGCCGGCGTTCCGAAAACACGCCGAGGACCCCGCTTACTCCGATCGGTTGGCCTATGCAGAACTCAATTCAGGGCATCTCGAAGATGCGATGAACACGCTGGGGCAGGTTGAGAAGCTTGCCAAGCTCGATCCCTACGGATCGGCCATGATGGCGGTTCTCCAGGGCATCGCGAGCAACCCGGCTAGCTCTGACAAATACCTTGCCCAAGCGGTGTCCTCCGATCCGCAGAACGTTGGAGTTCGGACCGCGCAGGCGTTTCTCGCCCTGCGATCTCACAATACTGCGGAACTCGCGAAAGTTACCGCCGACCTAAACCAGGACGCGGGCGAAAAGCCGGAGGTCAACTACTACCTCTCCGCGCTCTCCGACGAAAGGGGCGACTTCGATCAAGGCCGCACGTACTTTGAAACGGCCGTCTATGCTGAGCCTTTAAGCGAAGAGGCCTATTTGGAAGAAGGCAACAACTCTCTGAACTTCGCGGCAACCGCCAAAGGGTCGGCCCAAGACAGAAAGCTCCGAACTGACAGCGCCGTCGCGATGTACCAGACCGCCCTGGAATGCCGACCCGAGTCGTATCGTGGTCTAGAAGGCTTGGCCCTCTGCGCACTCTTCAGCGGGGACAAGGCGAACGCGCTGAAATATGCCCTCGCCGCCATGAAGTCCGCTCCCACCCAGCCATCCACCCACTTCACCTACGCGGCCGCCTTACGTTCCAACGGTAAGCACACCGAAGCCTTTCAAGAGAACCAGCTTGCATGGAAATACGACCCCGTGATTCTCAGAGGGCGAGCGGTCCCAACCGGCATGGAGGCTTTCTCCTACTTCTACAAGTTCGACCGAATGCCGGTGATGGCGCCGCCGGCGAAGTAGATTTTGTGGGCTGAGGATTCAGGGTTCAGGATTCGGGATTCGGGATTCAGGATATCTCGGATCTCGGATCTCGGATCACGAACACTGATCGCGAGAGCAACCCCTTATTCAAAAAAGGAGAAGGCCCGTAGTCGCCAAGGGGAGAGCAAACGCGACTTCCGGGCCAATCCTCTGTTATTGACTACCCTCCCGTCCAAAACGACGAAGTTATTTTGCGGTGTCTGAAGCAAGGAAAGGCGGAAGGATGAAGGCGGAAGGCGGAGGGATTGCTTGGCGGAAGTTTGTCGAGCGGTGGTTTGGTCCAAGGTCTCAAATATGGCTGGCCGAATTACAAACGAATATGAGGCCGACAGATGTCATATCTGTCGTTTTCGTCAGTTCAGCGGCACATATTTAATCCAGGTCCGCAAACGACTGGCCGAACGGCCCGAGGGTGTGCGACGCCCGAGCAAAATGTAGGCATGGTTGACGAGCGTGCGGTTACCGAACTAACTTTGGATCCGGCGGACTGGGAGAGCTTTCGGGCGCTCGCTCATCGAATGGTCGATGACGCGCTCGATGAGATCCGGACTGTACGGGATAAGCCGGCCTATTTGGCGCCTCCCACAGAGATCAAACGACGCATCTTGGATGAGGCTGTGCCGCTGGAACCGCAAGGCGAAGAGGCAGTGTATGAGCAGTTCCTGGAAGACGTGCTCCCGTACCGAAACGGCAACATCAGCCCCCGATTTTACGGCTGGGTTATGGGGAATGGATTTCCGATGGGCTTCATGGCCGACATGCTGGCCTCGATGATGAACCCCCATTTGGCTGGACTCAATCAATCGCCAAGGTTTGTCGAAGAGAAAGTCATCGACTGGTTTCGAGAGTTGATGGGCTTTCCGGAGACGACAAGCGGATTGCTTCTAAGCGGCGGAAGCATGGCGAATTTGACTGGGCTGGCGGTGGCTCGGTACGTAAAGGCGGGCTTCGACGTGAAGGCTGACGGCCTCTGGCAGTCAAAGCTCCTTACCGTCTATGCCTCGCCGGAAACGCACAGTTGGGCGAAGAAAACGATGCACCTGTTCGGGATGGGCGAGCGCGCTCTGCGACTCGTTCCCTGCAATTCCGACTTCACGATGGATGTCGATGCCCTGCGCCGCCTGGTACGTGAGGACAAGGCGGCCGGCCATAAGCCCATTGCCGTTCTCGGCACAGCAGGAACCGTCAACACGGGAGCAACCGACGACCTCGACGCGATCGCCGACGTCTGCGCGGAAGAAGATCTGTGGCTCCACGTGGACGGCGCCTTTGGGGCGTTGGTAGCGATTTCGCCGAAGTTGAAGCACATTGTGAAAGGGATGGACAGGGCGGACTCGGTTGGCTTTGACCTCCACAAGTGGATGTATCTGCCCTTTGAATGCGCCTGCCTCTTGGTGCGTGACGGCGAGGCGCATAGGGACACCTTTTCTAATTCGGCCACCTACCTCCAGATATTCGATCGTGGGGTGGTGGCGGGTGGAATTCCTTTTGCGGACCGCGGAATCGAGCTGACACGAGGCTTCAAGGCGTTGAAGGCCTGGATGTCATTGAAAGCCTACGGCTTCAACCGCTTCGCGGGTCTCATCGAGCAAAACGTGGCTCAGGCGCTCGCTCTATCGGAAATGGTTACCCGAGAGCCCTTGCTGGAACTAACCGCACCCGTTGCTCTGAACATCGTATGCTTCCGCTTCGTGGCTCCCGGACTCTCCCTGGAAGATCTGAACTGGCTGAACCAGGAGATCCTTTATATGCTTCAGGAACGAGGAATTGCGGTGCCATCATCCACAGTCCTGGACGGGCGGTTCTGTTTGCGCGCGGCCCTGGTGAACCACAGAACGAGGCACGAGGATTTAGAGAACCTCGTGAAATCCAGCATCGAATTAGGGAAGGAGCGAATGAATTCCCTGCCTGCTAAATAAGCTTGGTTCGTGGTTCGAAGGGATTTCAATGCTCCCGGCCATCCTGTAAAGTGAAGATGGAACACCCGTTGTTTCGAACAGCGTCAAACCGGGGCCGGGATGCGAGAATCACTGCGAGTATTACAAATGGTTTCAGCCTGCCGTCCTGGCGGGACTGAGCGCATTGTCAGCTCTCTGTCTCGGAGCCTGGTCGAGGAAGGCTGGTTGGTCGACGTTGTGTGTCCTGCGCGCGGCTGGCTCACGGAAAGCCTGCGCGATTCCGGCGCTTCGTTCTCAACCAAACCCCTTCGTGGGATTAGCCGCTATGCTACGATCGGTTCGCTTGCTGTGAGGCTGCGAGAGAAGCCGGTCGACTTGATCCACGCCCACTTGCACAGGGCCGCGCGGGCCGCCTTCGTTGTGAGCCGCCTGACCGGAATTCCGGTGGTGACAACGGTGCATTCGGCCAAGCACAACCCAATCTATAAGAGGCTGGCCACTGGGTCCAACCGTATCCTCGCGGTGAGCGATTACGTTCGATCCCTACTTCTGGAATGGGGCGTACCGGCTTCCCATGTGGACGTCGTTTACAACGGGACAAACTTCGATGAGGCGCCCGCTGCGGCCAGGGATGAAGTTCTTGCCGAGTTCGGGATTCCGAGCGATCGCCAGATCATAGGCTTCGTCGGTCGAATCCAACCGGCCAAGGGCAGCTTTGAGCTGATCGATAGCATTGCGCAGCTTTTCGAGCGCGGCTTGCCGGTACATTTGATTCTCGTGGGTCCGGTGGAATCAATGGACGCCGAAGCCTACGCAGCGTCTCGAGGCATCTCGAATCGCGTGACGTTCACAGGGCCACGGTTCGACATCCCGCGCCTGATCGACGCATTTGATCTCTTTGCTCTCCCATCTCATCGAGAGACATTCGGAGTGGCTGCGTTGGAGGCGATGGCTCGAGGAAAGGCCGTTGTAGCCAGTCGAGTCGGCGGCCTTCCGGAGGTTGTCCTGCACAAAGAGACTGGCCTTCTCGTGGAACCTGGGGCCGGACCTCTCTGCGATGCGCTGGCCGACTTGCTGACTCATCCGTTGGAAACAGAGGCCATGGGTAAGAGAGGATTGGAGGTCGCTCGTACCCGCTTCTCGTTGGAATCGATGATTTTGCGCCTCGAGCAGGTTTACGCATCGGTTCTGGAGGAGACGGCGGTCAGAGCTGGATCACAAGAAGTTACAGTTCGGTGAACAGCTCCAGTTTTTCGGCGGGGATCGCAAAAAATGCCTCCGCTGCCGCGTCCACGCCCCCTTGCAGACCGCGGTAATGGGCGAGGCCCAGTGATGCGCTCGCATAGTCGTGTGATTTCATCTGAGTTTCGTGAGCCCTTATGGCCCTCTCTTTCAGATCAAGCACGGAGGCGATGGGGACGTAACGGTTGGGTACGAGAGGGGTCCAGACCTCGTACTGCCAGATGGCGGTGCCCGGGATAGAACCCGCAAGGGCCTTTCTCAGCATTTCAAAGGATGCTTTATGGTCTCGATGGTTGTCGAGCATCCATGGAACGTAGATTCGATCTGGCTTCTTAGCTTCGATTGACTTTGCAATGGCCTTGACTCCTGTGTCGGAGATGTCGCCTTGTCCATCCTTCAGGTCCAAAAACTCTTGCGTTGCGCCACCAAGAATGTCCAGACCTCGCAAGGCTTCTGTTCTGCGCGTGGCGGGTTGGTTCGAGTCCGTTGCCGCGCCGCGAGCCGGCCGTCCACCGTCGGTGGTGTAGAGGACGTGCACCGCGTCTCCACGTTTGCGGTGGAGGGCGATGACACCGCCGCAGCCGATGGCTTCGTCATCGGGGTGGGGGGCGATGACGAGGATGGATTCCGGCCGCCTCTGCTGATCGATCGGATCGATCGACCGAGCAAGGAAGGGATCGGCAAGTTTCAGAAATCGCCGCCATCCGAGTTGCTCCCGGAGCACTCGGGCCGATTTACGGAATCTGCTCCAAGGTGTCATTGCCCTTTAATCGAGATCCAAATCGCGGCCAACATGCCCTATTGTGAAACCTCTCGCAAGGGACGAACTAAGAATATTGACGCCGAGGACAGTCTCAGCCAGAACTTGGTTTCAGCGCCAACCGCCATACTGATAGATATGA
>JANYLD010000380.1 GCA_025363835.1 Armatimonadota bacterium | reverse complement strand
CTTCTTTGGCTCCGGCCTCGAACATGAGGTGGACGATCTGCTTGGTGGTGGTGCCGCGTACGATCGAGTCGTCCACGAGGACCACGCGCTGGCCCTTGAGGTGCTCTTCCAGCGGTGTGAGCTTCATTCTGACGCCGAGTTCGCGAAGGCGCTGGTCGGGGGCGATGAAGGTTCGGTGGATGTAGCGGCTCTTCATCATGCCCTCACGGTAGGGGATGCCGCTGGCGCGGCTGTATCCGAGGGCGGCGGGGATGCCGCTGTCGGGGACGGGCACCACGATGTCGGCCTCGACGGGATGCTCCTTCGCCAAATTCTCGCCCATCCGCTCCCTAGCCCCATAGAGCAGGGTGTCGTACATGATGCTGTCGGGGCGAGCGAAGTAGATGAACTCAAAGAGGCACATGGCTTTGCGAGGCGCTTTTGCGCCACAGGCGAACCGCATGCCCTTTTCGTCGATGATGACCATCTCACCAGGTTCGAGTTCGTGGGTGACGGCGCCGCCCACGGGGCCGAAGGCGCAGCTTTCGCTTGCAACCATAAATCCGTTACCCACCGTGCCCGCCACGAGCGGCCTTATGCCGGTTGGGTCTCGGAAGCCGATGACCATCCGGTTGGTAATGACCGTGCAGGAGTAGGCGCCCTTCGCCTTCTTCATGACCTCGCCGACTGCGTGCTCAGGCCCCTTTCTTATCTCTCGGACAAGGATGCGGGCGATAACTTCGGTGTCGCTAGTGGTCTCAAAGAATTCGCCTTCTGCTTCCAGCTCTGCCCGTAGCTCGCGAGCGTTGATGAGGTTGCCGTTGTGGGCCACGCACATATCGCCGATGTGGGTCTGGCACCAGATGGGCTGGGCATTTCTGAGCGCACTGGCCCCGGTCGTGCTGTACCGCGTGTGCCCAATCGCCATGTGGCCTTTGAGTCGGTCGAGTGCGTCGGCATCGAAGACCTGACTGACAAGCCCCATCCCCTTCTCCCAACGAACCTTATCGCCGTCGCTGACCGCGATCCCCGCCGACTCCTGCCCCCGGTGTTGAAGCGCAAAGAGGCCGAAAAAGGCAACGCGAGCGGCTTCCTGGTCAGGCGTAAACACCCCCAGAACCCCACACTCTTCCTTCAGCCTATCGTCATCCTCTTGCTCGGCCGCCACCACAGGCCGAGTTTACCGTTTAGCGCTCCAAGCGGCCTATGGCATTAAATTGCAATAGTGCGCATCTGCGCTCTAGACACAGCGGCATACTGTGATGTATGCTTTCTCAGAGGATCAAAGTCACGTGGCGGCTACAGCGGTATGAGTATCGCTCACATTGATGTGAGCGGACTAGGCCCCAATTGTCAAGCACGGTTTCTTCTGTTAGGAAGTTTAGATATGGTAGGCACTCTTTTACTTGCAGTCGCATTGCATACACCAACGGCCCGGGGGTCTATCATGCCCCCCCAATCTCAGATTCCTATTTCCGATGTACAACCATTGCAGTATTCGAATACACAGCTAAATGTCTTTTATAGTGTCAACAACGAAAGCGCTTGGTCTGGGTGGTTCCCAAATGAGCCGCATTTCTATGTTCTGGATGAAGATAATTTCTCGATGAATGGATCGTGGCAAGAGGTGTCTCCGCCACCGCCGATGCCGGATTACGGCGATCAACCTGTGAGAATAACATTGCCACATGAAATGACCAGGGGATGGCTGGCAGTTGTTATTTCCGGATCGAGACCGAACGGGGACAAGGAATGGAGCATGTCCGCAGCAAAATTTCCGTGGGATGCTCGCCGAACTGGACTTGCAAGCCCTGGAACCCAGGTACCTATAACATTGACAGAGGAAGCTTATGCATGTAGCCTGCCAGTTCTTCCTCCGCCATACCAAGACACTACGGTGTTCAATTCCATGGCAGCGGTACGTCGGTCGACTTATCTGCAGAACCCAAACCCCAGTTTTCCCGGGAGCGGTTGGCAACCACTGACAGTTCACTTCGAGCGGACCCGTAATAACAAATACTTAGATTTCGAATTCGCTCCATCCGTTGCAGGCTATTACTCTGTTAGCGTGCCAGAAACCTACTGGATCGCTTATGACGGGGTGGTAGCGTACAGATGGAGAGAAGTGAGTGCTTACATGAGGCAGATTCCTCAGTGACCATACTCCTCGCAGCTATTCTCGCACTCCAATGTCGGGAGAAGGACGTTCCTCTGCTGTCAAGCACTCGACTTGTCGCTGTCGACACCAGAGACAAATACTTCTGCAGCCTGTTTCAGGCCATGAAGCGTGAACTGCTCCCAGGTTACGCCGTGATTCGATTTAACAGCGCGGGCGAATTGGCTCAGAAGATAGCGAGCCGTAACAAAAGGTTGGCGTACTTTGAAATAGTTGGTCACTCGACGCCACAGACATGCTCTGTCTGGGACTTCACGAATGTTAACGCTTTAGAGAAACTGATTAAGGGCCACACTACGAAGAGTTGTCGAATCATTTTATCTGGCTGTAACACGATGGCTTGTACTTACGGAGCTAACATTTCCCAGAAGATCGCTTCGGAGACCAATCGCACCGTTTTGGGAACACGCGGTTACATCGAGGGAGGTTCATTCATTTACGGTCGTGTACGGTGTTCGAGAGACAACGGGGACCCCCAATACTCACCAGTTTATTGCGAAACTGTTTCTACGACGGGTGTAAAGAGTTACGCCGCCGCTCACCCTATGGATTACCCTCGGCACTACAGAGCTGAGTTCGGGCCCAGTGTAGCCCTGGACTACTTGAATCCACATATTTCTACCGTCTCAATAGCACTCTTCTCGACAGTCGAACATACTTTGTCCGCGAGGCAGATATACTCGCGGAGGCTCAATCCATTCATCGGTCCTGACCTTACCGTAACGGTCTCCAACAGACTGTACACATTCTTCAACGACTTTCACCTAATGCTCTCTGTAGCCGACAACATAATGTACGTTGTTAAATCAAATCCTAGAGACGTTAGCGATTTGCGGCCACTTTATCTGCCTTTCCTACCAACCTCGTGAATCCGTTAATGTTCGGATTGCTATCCGACCTTAGGGGGCAGAAGGGCAAGAAGCTGCAAACCGAGCCCATGCGGGCGTGGTTGAGCGCCGGACCGCATCAGGGCGGGAATTAGGCTCGAACATAAGACTAGCCAAGCAGCGAAGCGAAAGCAAAAGCCATCTTTTAGTCTTACGGCAATAAGTTAGAGCTGGTAGGGACACGTAGATTTGGGACGAGCTGGCAGAACTGCAGGAGGAGATAGTGCGACTGGTACCCCTTGATGCGAAGTTCCAAGATTGAATACAGCACCGGCCACAACACCCGTTACAACTAGCTTTGAAGCAAGGTTCGACGACCCGGTCATATCCGTGGATGCGTACCGAGTAGCGAAAGGTGGCGACAAATTGCACGCAAATATACTGTTATCAACAGCCCTCTGATAGTCTATACAATGGTAGAGCGTTTTGCGCGGAGGTTGCCTTGCTCTTAGCTTCTATTGTTCTTCTCGCCGGTCTCAATATGTCAAGACATCTGGTCGGTTTGCCGCTGGCGGTGCCGCCTAAGAAGGATCGTGACCAAGTCACTGAGCTGTGGATGCACCTTAGTGCCGACAAGAAGAATATCCTGGGATCCTTCTATGCGGAAGCCCCGAAAACTACGGCCGCACCCAGGTTCTTCTATCTGCCCGATCCGAGCTACTCATTTCGGGCTAACTGGAAGGAGATAACGGCGGCAATTACTCCCGCGTGGGATCCAACCAAGGACCAGAAACAGACGTTCGGATTCACAGCCGCCTTGGCTAACGGAACCCAAACACTAAACAAGAAGGGTTGGGTTCTCGTGTGGCTGCGGGGTCCCTTGAAAGCGCATGGCGCAACACATAATCAGGTGTTCTTTTCGGCAGGCGCGTATCCTTCCGCGCTTCAGGCGCCAACTCGCCCCGGAACACAGGTGCCCATTACGATCTCTCCTTCGACAGTTGCCACGGCGGTGCTTCCACTTTCCGACATCAATGGCACGGTAGAGAAGGAGGAAATTTCTGACAATCGATATTTCTTCCTTCAGGATACAGTTTCTGGGAGCACGTACCTACCAGGTTCGACTGATTGGTCCATGGCCGACGGTTGGGTTGAGTATAGGGACGTCCAAAAGGACGCTGACGCTTTCCTAGTCAAGAGTGTGATCTCAAGTGGATCTCAGGACACGGGTGCAGTGCTGGCCCAGATTGCGGACTGGACCTACGTTATCGACACCACTGGCGCGAATAAGAAGGCACGAATGTGGAGCGGATTCGTCCGGTATTACAACAACGGCGCGTGGACCGACCTTCCCTAAACGGCCATGAAGCTCGCACTCGTCGATTCGAGCCCAGGGTCTAGTAACTCGAACCTTCTCGGCAGGTTGATGAGCGACCCGAGGCAAGGCACCTCCTTCATTGCCAAGCAGTACATAAACCTAGATACATTTACGAAGGCCATTAGCGATTGGAAGCTTCAATATGGCTCGAAAGCGCATTGGATCGAGGTCGTGACGGAGGGAACGCGTCAAAGCAACTTCCCTTTCGACGTCTGCAACTATCAAGCGGTGTATTCAGCCATAAGCTCCTTCATGACGCCGAAGACGGAGCTCTATTTGTCTGGCTGCCTCACGGGAGTCGATGATTTTGGCCCGCCCATCTGCGAAGTCCTTCAGGTGGTATTTCCTGGAAAAGTCTTTGGCACCCTGGGGATAACGAACGAGTACTGCTTGACAGAGTCCCCCAAGCACGTAATGTGCGTTACGGATCCGAGCGAGCATGCCTACGCCTTTGGCAAAAACTGGATGAAGGTTCAGAAGGCATCTGCGGTCGTCGGTTGTGGCTCTAAAGCGTTCACGCACTTGGACGCACCGGGGACGCGGCCGGTGTATGGCTCCTGTTACGGCCCCCATGTCTTCCTGAATTTGAAAGACAAGGGACTCTTGGACGCGCTGGAGGACATCGTTTCGAAGCAACAAGCCCTTTCTGGAGAGGGGTTGCGGGTTGCGAGCGAATTCTCGATCAAAAGCAAGTTCGGCGTGATCGAAGTTCTCATGCATGGCGCCCTGCTCAAATTCAAGGGAAGGATTTACTCCACTAGCTTTGATCGAACGGTACGCGAGAAAATTCGCTTACTCGGAAGCCCAGTTCGTCGAAAGTGATCTACACTTGCACTTGATGAGCGGCTAGCTCGGGAGGGCTGTTCCATTGTTCGGCAACGAATCGCATAACTCTGAGCCCTGCGTTTTTCTCTTGACTGATGTTGAGGGAAGCACTAGGAAATGGGAAATGCAGACCGAGGCGATGCGCAAAGCCGTCGAAAGGCTGGACGGCACGATGGCCGAAGTGGCCAAAAGCACGGGCGGGGCCCTTGTTAAGGAGCGAGGCGAGGGCGATAGCCATTTCATCGTCTTCGACAACCCCAGTAACGCAGCCGAATGTGCGATTCAGGTCCAACAACGGCTGATGGCAACTGACTGGGGACCTATAGGATCGATAGCCGTCCGCATGGCCATTCACGCGGGCGAGGCGGAGTTTCGAGACGGGGACTATTACGGGCCAACGGTCAACCGTTGTGCACGCATCCGAGGCGCAGCGCATGGTGGGCAGATTGTTGTTTCGAGTGCGGTTCGGGACGCGGTCAAAGACAGTCTGCCACCGAACGCAGGGTTGATCAACCTTGGCGATCACCGCTTCAAGGACCTTCAAGAACCTGAGACCGTCTACCAGCTCGTGGCGGAGGGACTTCAAAGAGAATTCCCTCCTCTCAACTCACTTGACCCGGTGCGGAACAACCTGCCCCTGCAGCTCACGAGCTTCGTCGGACGGGAAGCGGAGCTACAGCGCCTCTACCACCTCGTGAAGAAGCACCGTCTCGTAACACTCACCGGAGCAGGGGGTAGTGGTAAGACGCGGACCTCGCTCCAGTCAGGCGCGGAGCTTGCGAACGAATTTGCGGACGGCGTCTGGTTTTCAACGCTCGTCGACCTGAGGGATCCGAACCTGATTGCACAGCAGATCGCCAACGCCTTGCCAATCGTGGTCAGCGACCGAGAAGCGCTTGACGCGATCCTAAGCGAATTTAAGAACACGAAGGCTCTTATCATTGTTGACAACTGCGAGCACGTGGTCAAGTCCGTTTCGCCTGTGGTCAACCGAATACTGCGGGAATGCCCTCACATGCACGTGCTGGCCACCAGCCGAGAACCGTTGGCAATAGCTGGCGAGTTTGTCTACATGGTGCCGCCACTATCCTATGAACTGCATGGAGAAGAGCCGACGGTGGAAAATGTGGCAAAGCTCGAGGCTGTTGCGCTCTTGCGTGAGCGGGCTTCCGATCGACTGGGTGGAGCGGAAATCCTTACTGAAGAAACGGCCCCGATCATCGCAAAACTGGTTTTGAAGCTGTCGGGCATTCCCTTGGCATTGGAGCAAGCGGCTGCCAACCTCACGCATTTGTCGCCAAAACAGCTTCTTGATCGCATTGAGAAGCACTTCGCAATGCCCGAGATTGAGGACGAGGGGGTCGATGAGCGACACCGTACGATCCAGAAAACAATCGACTGGTCCTATCGAATGCTCTCCGCAGATGAGCAGAAGGTTTTCGAGCGGTTCTCTGTCTTTGATGGCGGGGCAACGGCCGAAACCGCAGAGTTCGTTTGCCCTGACACTCCGAAGGAAGCATCCGATGTGCTGCCGATTCTTCGGAAGCTCTCCTCTCGAAGCTTGCTGTTGGCAGAGGACGCTCCTTGGGGTGACAAGCGCTTTCGCATGCTGGAACCGATCCGGGAGTTTGCTCAGGACAAACGCGATGCACGATCAGAAGAGTCGCTGAGGGCCAGACACTTCGAATGGCATCACAATCTTGCCCTGCAGTCCGCTGCAGCGGGCCTTGACGCAGACAGCGGCTACTACATGAAGAGGCTAACCGCTGAGTACAACAACATTCGCGCGGGGATGCGCTGGGCAGCGGAACACGCTTCTGCGGGCAGCGCTCTGCTGGAGACATGCGCCGCTCTTTACGATTTCTGGTATCGGCGTTCTTACCTCCGAGAAGGCGCCATGTGGCTCCAATCCGCCTTGGACAGCGCGCGGAACGCTTCCGATGAAGTCCGCGCAGATGCGCTTAACAAGCTGGGGGCGCTCATGTTTCTTTTGGGCAAGACGAGTTCTGCGGAAACTGCATTTAAGGCCAGCTTGGACTTGTGGAGACAGACCGGCAACACAGTCAAAATCGCGTCAGGAATAAACAATCTTGCTCTCATTGCTTCCCAAGGCGAGCGGCACAAGGAGGCAAGACCGTTGTACATGGAGGCGATTCCGCTGTTCGAAGCTAGCGGAGATTTGGGACGCCTCGCAAACTGCCTCCAGAACATGGCAGTCGGTGAAGGGATCCTCGGCCACCTGGATTCCGCCGTGCAGAATTTTGAACGTGCCCGGGCAATATTCAAACAGACTGATGACGAGTCGAGCGGAAATCACGTTCTCCAAAACCTTCTCGGCGCATACGCTGAGCAAGGATGTCTGCTCGAACACAAGGACCTCCTGGATGAGGGTCTGGAGCTTCTCTTGAAGTTGGGAGAGAACTTCAGCGCTCGAGGCATGTTAGAGGTCTCCGCCGCCTATGCATTGGAAGCGGGCAAGCCGGAAATCTCTGCTGAACTGTTGGGTGCCGCCGCAAAAGCGTGGGACCAGACTGAGGTAGCGCACGACGCCCGAACCGAGCGATTTCGATTGTGGCTCGAGCCTCGGGTTATTGCTGCAGTTGGCAAAGTAGAGTTTCGCCGACTTTACAAGGCGGGCCACGCGCTTAGCACCGCGCAGGCCGTTAAAAAAGCGCTTTCGCTTTAGCAAAGGCTGTGTTACGGTCTGCCAGGGCCTAGGTGCGAAACCCCGTTCAGATTTGCTCAACAGCGTCAAATGAGCTACCTTAAAGCTAGCGGACTTTGCAAAATATGGCGGTACAGACCACCCGAGAATATGAGCTGCCGACCGGGACGGTGACGTTTCTGATGTCGGACGTGGAGGGGAGTACTCGGCGGTGGGAGGTGGCTCCGAAGGGGATGCGGGCGGCTGTGGCTCGGCTTGATGGGGTGCTGTTGGCCGTTGTCGAAGCGCATCGGGGGGCTTTGCTCAAGCAACGGGGGGAAGGGGATAGTCATTTTGCGGTGTTCGCGAGTGCGGCCGATGGGGTGCGGGCGGCGTTGGAGATTCAGGCGCAGTTGCAGCGGGAGAACTGGGGTGAGGTGGAGGAGATTCGGGTTCGGATCGCTTTGCACACGGGGGAGAGTGAGCTTAGGGGGGATGATTACTATGGGCCGGCGGTGAACCGGTGTGCGCGCATACGCGCGGCGGGGCACGGGGGGCAGGTGCTTATCTCTCAGATCACCCGCAAGCTCGTGCAGGACCAGGTCGGAGCAGAAGTTAAGATAGAGGACCTGGGGCGTCACCGGCTCAAGGACCTTCTGGATGCGGAGCGCATTTTCCAAGTGTCGGCGCCTGGGCTCCTTCACGACTTTCCTCCCCTCAAAACCCTCGACCTCGTCCGCCACAACTTGCCGGTCCAGCTTTCCAGCTTCATAGGCCGCGAGAAGGAGATCGCAGAGGTTCGTCAGGCGCTGTTCAACAAGCGGCTCGTCACCCTCGCCGGCACGGGCGGCAGTGGGAAGACACGGCTCGCTTTGCAGGTGGGCGCGGAGACGGTCGATCAGTATCCGGACGGGGTCTGGTTCGTTGACCTGGTTGCGGTCACGGACGGGAAGCAGATCGGGCAGGGGATCGCATCCCAATTAAAGCTCCCGCCGGAAAGCAGCGAGGCGGTGGAAAGGCAGCTCGAGGACTGGAACGCGCTTCTCATCCTCGACAACTGCGAGCAGATCGTAGGGGACGCGGCAAAGCTGGTGAACCGCTTGCTTAAGACTTGCCCCGGCCTCACGTTTCTGGCCACCAGCCGGGAGCCACTCAGCATTGCCGGAGAGATGGTCTATAAAATTCCTCCTCTTGCCTACGACCTGGCCGGGGAGTTGGCCAGCGAAGAATCCGTCTCAAAGCTCGATGCCGCAAAACTTCTCATCGAGCGAGCAAGAGACCGGGGTCTCGAGGAACTTCTAAAAGATGACAGCGCCGCCTGGATTGTCAGGCTCTGCGAGCGGCTGGATGGCATTCCACTGGCGCTTGAGCAAGCGGCAGCAAACCTGGACGTATTCACCCCCAAGCAGCTCCTCGCCAAGCTGGACCACCACTTCTCCATGCGAGGGCTGGAGGACGAAGGCGTGCCGGATCGGCATCGCACCCTGGAAGCGACGATCGACTGGAGCTATCAGATGCTTTCGGAGAAGGAGCGCCTCCTCTTCGAGAGGCTCTCGATCTTCGTCGGCGGCTGGTCTCTGGATGGCGCCCGCGCTGTCTGCCAGGGCGATGGGATTCTTGAACGGGAGGTCGACGACCTTCTGGGTTCCTTGATTAGAAAGAGCCTGGTCGCTTCTTCGCAGACTGCTTGGGAAGACCGCAGGTTTCGGCTTCTGGAGGTGGTTCGTGAATACGCTCTTAGCAAGGCGGAAACCGACACCGCCTTGGAAGAGCGACACTACGCGTACTTCAACGGCGTCGTTCAAGAGTCTCTTATTCAACTCACGGGCCCGAATCAGGCGCTTTGGGCGCAGCTAATGGAGGCCGAGCACGAAAACTTACGCAAAGCAATTCGGTGCGCCCAGGACCACAACCGCTCCGCAGAAATGGCCGTTGGGATGCGGCGCTTCTGGATGCGTATGGGCTTTGTCCGCGAGGGACTTGCTGCGCTGCGGTTCGCGGTTGAAAACGAGGACGTTGTTGAACCTGAAACAGCAGCCATCGCCTTTAACGCAATGGGCGCATTCGCCTTTAAGTTGGAGGACTTAGCGTCAGCTCAGCGATACTACGAAGAGAGCTTTCGACTTTGGGATTCATTGGGGAGGAGAGCGGAGCAGGCAACGGTCCTCCACAATCTCGGGGGACTCGCCTATCAGAACGGAGACCCGGACCTCGCCTGGCAGTGCTTCGACCAAAGTCTTCTGATCAATAAGGGTTCTGGCAATGCGAGCGCGATCGCCAGTTCTCAATTCAGCATAGGAAGCATGGAGTTAAGGTTGGGGCGCCTCGGGGACGCCGAGCGGAATTTGAAGGCTGCATGCTCTTCGTTCCGAAACGAGGGTGACTCTTATAACCTCGCTGCAGCTTTGTCTTGGCTCGCGGACACCGGCTTCCGGGCAGGAAAAGCGGTCGAAGCGCTTGCGCACATGGCAGAGGCCTTGACGATATGGCAGGACGTTCACGATCCATATGCCCTCGGAATAGCGCTTCTTTGCCTTTCCGAATACGCAGCAGACGGCGGACAACCATTGGAGGCTGCGCTTTTCGCCAGTTTTGTCGCTCACAAGTTCGCCGAGATTGGTGCAACCCTCGACGACTATCTAGACAGGAGGCAGGTCAAGATTTGGAACTCCGTCGAACAACAATTGATGCAGAATGAGCTAAATGCGGCGAGGCGTGATTCCGCGCACCTCGTCTTCGATCAAGTTGTGTCGAAGGCCCTAGCGTTCTGCAATTCAATTGCTTCCTGAGGGAAAGTGGTTTAGAATCTACTTCGAGAGGAGCTATATGGAAACTATTTCTTCAAATCCGAAAGTTGGTCAAGCCGTTGTCGAGGTTCGTTCACCTGACACTGCCGGCTTTGTACCGATCGTGATTGGCCCGGGGCCAACTGGACGTCCCAAGAGGGACAAAGACGACACGACGCCTTACACCATGAGCCTCGTCATGTACTCGGGGGATACGGGATACAACGGCACCGTCCACATTGACCTGGAGTTCTTCGGGTTCTATGAGGACAACTCCGGAAACATCAGCCTGATCGACGCGCCGGCCCAGATCCCGCCGACGAATGGAAATGGGCAGGGCAATCAGAAGCAAACGGTCACAATAAACGGCCAAAACCATTCGCCGTTAAGCGTCTTGGTGACCCCAAACGGGAACCCAACCGCAATCCTTGCAATCGGCCGCGCGCAAGGCGGCGGTTCGTTTGGAAACGTGGGCGCTTACATATTCGACGTCTGATACTAGACTGAAGATAAACAAAAGTGGGAATTTGCCGTGTAC
>JANYLD010000289.1 GCA_025363835.1 Armatimonadota bacterium | reverse complement strand
TTCCCAGGATTCTGTACCAGCGGCTAAGAGTGGAAAATGGTGAAGCCGCATGTCGGAAACAAAACTCAAGAATCGTCGTACCTTCACGCCGGAGTTCAAGCTTCGAGTGGTCGTCCAAGTTGTCTCAGGGCAACGGTCCGTTGCAGAGTTGAGCAGAGAACTCAACATCAAGGATTCTCTCATTGCCAAGTGGAGAGACTGCTTTCTGGAGAGCGCGTCTGCCGTTTTTGGTGGAGTGCCCACGCAGAATCAGAAGATCGAGGAGCTCGAGCGGGAAATCGGCCGCCAGCATATGGAGATCGAGATTTTAAAAAAGGCATCGAAGATGCTCCATTAGAATCCAGGATCTTAACGGCTCGCAGCCTCAAGAATTGCTATCCGGTTCGCCAAGTGTGTTTGCTACTTGGCGTTGCCCGGAGCTCCGTGCTTTACCAGGCAAAGCCCAAGCCTGACCTGGAACGCCTCTCGATCCTCATTCAGACATATCTGCTGACCTTCCGTTCCTTTGGGGTTCGCAAGATGTACAAACTGCTTGTTCGCCAAAGGGTGAGTTGCACTCGCTCCCAGGTGCGCGCAGTGTACGTAGCCCTTGGAATCCTGGGAAAGAAACCGCTTCTACGCAAGGGAACGACGGACTCGCGTCACGAGCATCCTCGCTACCCAAACCAGGTCCGAGACCTCGTGGTAAGCCGGCCCGATCAGGTCTGGGTCGCTGACACTCTAGAGTTCCGGATCCGCGGGCAAAGGGCTTTCCTGGCGCTTCTACTGGACATCTTTACAAGGCTTACCGTGGGCTTTGCCGTGTCCTTCAACAACGATACGCTACTGACTCTAGAAGCGTTGGAAATGGCACTTGCGTCCAGCAAGCCGGAGATCCATCATTCAGACCAAGGAAAGACCTACGCGGCCGAAGCATACGTTAGGCGCCTCGGTCCAAGCGTTACTGTCAGCATGGCGGCCGCAGGCAAGGCCTGGGAAAACGGCTACGCCGAGAGGCTCAACTGGACCTTCGAGTCCGAAGAAATCCTGCTTAGCGAATACGAGTCACTCCAAGAAGCACGCACATCGATTGCCAGCTATGTCAATCTTTACAACGAGCAACGCATCCATCAGGGCCTAGGCGACATCCCTCCTAGAGAGGCTCTTGAAGCCTACGGCCGCGACCAGTTAAACGGGTGTCAAATCACCCTATGAAAATCGGCCTACTGGTACATACAATCGGGAAAGGACAATCCAACACCTAACACCCAACACCTAACACCTAACACCTAACACGCAATACCCAACACAAACTCCTCGAGGAACGCTACCAACTCCGCGTTGTAGATTTCCGGATGGATCCAACGTCCTTCTGCATGGCCACAGCCGGCAAGCCAGACCATCTTCGTCGGACCCTTGCAGGCAGCTTGGTTCCGGAGCGCTTCAGAAGGCAATGCAAGCGTGTCTTGATCGCCATGAAAGAACAAGACGGGGATTTCGCCCGCGTGAGCCAGGGCTTTCCAAACGTCGACGGCGAACGGATTGAACCCGGCAAAAGGGATCGAAACCAACGTGGTCGGCCAGAGAAGGAAGGCCAGGACTGGGCCGCCGACGAAGCGCCACCAGCCGATGATGGCGCTGCTGAGGCGCGCAAAGGAGCAGTCGAGCACCAAGGCGTCCGCCAGGCCGGGCTTGGCGCCGGCTGCCAACGCGCTGGCTGCCGCGCCCATGCTGCTTCCCAGCAATACGATCTTCGCGCCAGGCGCCCGAGCCCGAGCAAAAGCAACCGCAGCCGTCACGTCGTGCAGCTCCTTGAACCCAAGGTAGCTCTTCTTCCCACCGCTTCGTCCGTGGGCCCGAAAGTCGTAAAAGACGCAAGCAACTCCTCGAGTTGCCAACAGGGTCACCAGGGGGGACAACTCGGAACGGTTCATCATGTAGCCGTGGGAGACGATGGCCACCGCCTTCGGATTCGGCACATCAACCCACCAGCCGCGTAACACAGTGCCGTCAAAAGAGTCGAACTGGATGTCCTCCTGCGGAAAGCCCAATCCACCCGGGGACAAAAAGATGGGGATTCTGAACGGATGGAGGCTGAACCAAGCGATCCCGAGAAGGATCAACAGATACAGTCCCAAGCAAACTAGCAACCAAACCATACGATGATTCGCAATTCAAGCGCTCCGACAGCGATAATAGAACCCGAGTCCAAGCCTATGTACGCTCTTAACTTCTATTCCGACCTTTACGGCGACGTCCTCCGCAATTACCGCAAGACCGCGACCATCCGTTTGGGAGACAAACGCGACAAGTATAAGACTGGAATGCTCGTCTGGATCACGGTCGGCCCCCGCTTCGGCCGTCGCCAGAAGATGTACACCGCGATCTTGGACCGAGTGGAATACAAAAAGATCTCCGAACTTTCGCCGAGAGACATCGAACGCGAAAACCCCGAGTTCCGGGAACAGGACGACGTGTTGGAGATGCTCTCCCGCATTTACGGCGACCTGATCACCCCTGAGCACCACGTGACCGTTATTTACTTTTCACGCGTCGACGACTAATTCGACCGGCGTTGCGGCATTGCGGCGTTATGGCCCCCGAACACCCACCCCCACCCGCCATCTAGACCAACGCCATCGTTTGAGCAACAAGTCTGGGCACCGCTACTTCAGCAGGTTCTCGCAGTAGCGTCACTCCGGGCTCCTTCTGCCCGTCCGGATTGATCCGGATGACTGGAACCCCCGTGTGCGCTGCCCTTTGAGCAAAGCCGTAATTCACAGTCCCGCTCGTGCCAATCTCAAGCAGGATGTCCGCGACGGGGATCGCGCCTTCAGCCGCCAGGAACGCGTCCTCTCTCGGATACTCGCCAAACCACACCACGTTCGGTCGCATAAGCCCGCCGCACGAACAGGTCGGCAGGGTGGCTTCCCTTGCGTCCGTCTCGACAAGGTCCACACTAAGGTCATCTACTCGCCCGCACCCTTGGCAGAGCGTTTGCATAATGTTGCCATGGAGTTGGAAGACTCGTTTGGACCCTGCGAGCCGGTGCAGCGGATCCACGTTCGAGGTTATGATCGTAACTTCCTGAGCAGCCTCCTCTAAATGAACCAATGCAAGATGGGCCGCATTCGGCTTGGCCTGAGCACCCTGCCTAATCCGCGTGAGATACCAATTCCACACTGTCACCGGGTGCTTCTTAAAAGCCTCCGGTGACGCGAGTTCATACGGATTCAAGTCTTCATACAAGCCGTCGTTGCCACGAAAAGTAGGAAGCCCGCTCGCCACAGAAATCCCCGCACCGGTCAGGACCAGCACTCGGCCCAGCATCAACGCCGAAATCTGCTCTTCATCCACGTCCAAAATCATACCGGTGGGCAGGTACCGAAATTGGGCGCCAATCGTTACTCGAGCTAGCGTAACGCTATGAATCGTTGTACTATGTCTACACCCCGCCCATGAAGTGTTTTCGTTTCCTAATCCTAGCGCTCTGCGCTGTCGCCGTCTTGCCTGCCTTGGCCCAATATCCGCAAGCTTGGTCCACTTTTAAGGACCTCGCTATGTCCGGCGGAGTAACTGGAATTGAAATGTTCCAAGCCCCAGGCGGCGGCTATTTCCTCGGCGGATCGGACTACGGCAGTACGGTCCTGACTAAGGTGGATGACACCGGCGCTGTGAGTTGGTCACGGCTAACCCCAGGCGTCGATGGCGACGTGGCGATAAGCGTTGCGGGAGAGGTTGCCATCGGCTATATCCGGCGTCAGCCAGCCTTCCATGACGTGCTTACCGTTAAGCGTTTTGACCCAAAGGGAAACACTGTCTGGGTTCAAACCCTCGTTTTGGCACACTTGGCCGGGCAAGACAGCCGCGTAGCAATGGATTCAGCCGGAAACGTGTACGTCTCACAAGAATTTTCCGGCGCTGGTGAATTGCGTAAGTTTGATGCAGCGACCGGGGCCCAGGTCTTTGCGATAACCTTTCCAGTCACAATCTATAGTCCAGTTCCAACTTGTGACTCCACCGGCTCGGTTTATGTCGCCGAAGCCACTTACATCAATATCCAACCGGCTGTAAGTCTCTCCAAATATTCCGCGAGCGGCACCCTGCTATGGTCAAAGATTTTCCCCGGAAACAGCCCTGAAGGCTTGTTGGACACGACAGGAAATCCCTACCTGGTTTTCTCAGCGTCCTCCACGACGCGTGTTATTAAATACGACCCAAGCGGCAACGTTCTATGGGATTCGACGACGGCCCAACCTGCAGGCTCTAACTTTGCGGCCGTGTCACGATCGGGCGAAGTTGCTGTTTCGGGACGAAACGGGCTGGCCGCACAGGTGACCCTCTTTAATTCGGCCGGCGTGGTTCAGTGGACTCGGGCGGACGGGGCGAAAGGCGGGCCAGTCCTAGTCGACGCTTCCGGCGACGTATACGCATATTCAACCGATCCAAACGCGCCGTCAATTACCAAATTCGATACGACAGGGAATGTGTTGTGGACCCAAACGAGCGGCCTAGATCCACACTCGGGATGGCCGTACGGCGACCGCCTGATGCTTGATTCGCTCGGGCGAGTGGTCATGTTTTTCACCGACTACAGCGTCATCTCAGGCAACACCTTCGCCCTTAGCCTGTTCTCATCCGCCGGAACCCCGGTGTGGAGTGAAGACGTCGGAAACCACAACTCCTACGATGCCACCGCCAACTCGGTGACTGACGCTTCTGGAAACACTTACTTGGCCACCGACGGCTACACTGCGGGCGGCAAGGTCGGCATCGCCAAATTTAATAGCAGCGGGGGCGTCAGCTGGAGCCGAATCGTGCCACCGGTAGTGAACGCGGAAGCTGACGAGGTAGGGCCGTGCCTGTCCCCAACCGGCGGGGTCGCTCTAGCCCTCACCACTTCAACACAGATCCAGTCGCCCGCGCCAGCCCTCGGAGTGGTTAGTTATGACACTTCCGGGAATCTTCTTTGGACGTATGTCTACAACGGCCAGCTTATGATGGTCAAAGACATCAAGGTTTATGCCGACGGCTCGGTTTACCTATGCGTCGTACGCTACGACGCCATCACTGGAGGACCGTATCTAAGAGTCATAAAGCTAACTCCCACCGGCACACTCGCTTGGATGGTGGATCGCTCGGAAATTAGCGGAGCGGAGTTTTCGCGAGCTAGACTCGCCCTCGACTCCACGGGCGCCGTGTATTTAAGTTTCAGTATTCAAACGGAAACGGCATCCTCGACAATGTACAGCGGGGCGATCGCTAAATACGACGCTTCAGGAAATCTGAAGTGGACTCACATCTTCGACAGCCAATCTGCCGCCGACTCGGGAGATGGAATCGGCGTCGATTCTCAGGGGCACGTCTTCTGGGCCGTTCATCACTATGACCCAGTCGCATCTGCGGAGGAAGAGCTTCTTCGCGAGTTTGACTCAGACGGCAATACGCTTGGAACCACACAGCTCTCCAACTTCCTCGGACCGTCGCTCGCAATAGACGCCTCCGATAACATTTTTATTGGCGGAGACGCAGGAGAGTTCACGGACACGGTAGTTCCGGCCGTCCAAAAGCTGAACACCGCCGGGACGAGTTTCTGGACAACTTACATTACAGACAGCAACCAGGCGGACGGCATGAAAATGACCCCTGACAATGTCGGCGGGGTGATTCTCGGAGTTACTACAAAGACTGCCACGGCGTACTCCCCAAAAATTTATCGCCTGGCGCCCGATGGCTCGCGAGCCCTGCCGGCAAGCGGAGGAGCGTTTGTCAACGGGGCGATCGTCGATGACCTTACACCGAACGATGAGTATCTCAAACAGGTTGGCGTTGATAGCCAGGGGAACATCTACATCAGCGGATCGACGTACTCGGCTAGCGGCTCGTACGATTTGAACGTTGTCAAATATCAAGCCTCAAACTCAAGCTTTGTAGACCAGTCTCTGGCGAGTTCCATGTCCGCAGGGGAGACCTATCAAGCGACCGTAATTTTTCAGAACACAGGTTTCAACACCTGGACCAAGGGGGCCGGCTACAAGCTCGCGATTTCCAACGTTTCTACGTGGGGTGTTTCCAACGTTTCTCTAAACACGACAGACGCCATAGCTCCGGGTCAATCGAAGTCTTTCAAGTTCTACGTCTATGCGCCGACGATTAGGGGCACCTACAACTTCCAGTGCAAGATGTACAAGAACCTGTCCAGCTTTGGCTCGCTGTCGACCGTGCTTCCGATCGTGGTGACCGTCCATCCTTACGCGGCTCGGTACGTGACCGAAACAACCCCTTCAACCGTTACGGCAGGATCGACTTTCTCTATCAGCGTCGACATGCGAAACGTGGGGACGAACACGTGGACGCTGGCAAGCGGCTACGGCCTGTCGCCAGTGGCCGGAAATCAGGCATGGGGTGTCACTTCCATACCGCTTTCCGCGGCAGATTCCATCGTGCAAGGCGCGGACAAAGTGTTCACCTTCAACTGCGTCGCTCCTGCCACGGCGGGAAGTTACACGATGCGGTGGCAAATGCATGCGGGCGCCACTTTCTTTGGGGACCGCACGATCAGCAAGACCATCACGGTTACACCGTGGCAGCCGTTTGGTCACGGTGCGTAAGCAGACCAGTACTCCTCGTTGATCTCGCGCATACTCGCTTCAAGGGTCCGGCGATTTACGATTTACGATTTACGATTTACAGTCCCTAACAAGCAATCTACAATAAGAAATGGCCCGCATCATCGTTCCTGAAGCTGAAGCCCTGATTGATCAAGAGATTCCTGTTTTGGACAA
>JANYLD010000246.1 GCA_025363835.1 Armatimonadota bacterium | reverse complement strand
AGAAAGAGTTGGCCTTCGAATCCGGCACTCAGAAGCACGAAAACGATCCCTTCATTCTCGGCCAAGTCGCCATGAAGATCGACGGCGACTGGATTCTTCCCGACATGGCGCGCTACGGCCCTCAAATAGATCTAGGGACCGCCCCCCCACCTGTGCCGGACGATCGTTATAACCACCAGGGTGTTTTCCAAAATGAGCCCGACACATTTGTAACTTGGAGCGGCGGACACGCGCTCGTCATTCCCGTTGGAGCGCGCAACGTGCAGGACGCTTGGGAATACATCAAGTTTGCCAGCAGCTTAGAGGGCCGGGAAATCGATGCCACCAATCAGCGGGATGCGGATCGGGAACGAGGCCGCGTTTTCATCGCCAAGCAGGTGGCGAGTCGAGTCGCGAACGAAAAACTGCAAAAAGAATTCGTCCCCGCCGTTCCTAAGTTTGCCGAAGCCATCAACGTCAACGTCTCCATGGCGCCCCACTCGCGGATGAGACCGTCAACCATCGTTGGTCAAACTCTTTGGTCGCAACAAATTGCAGCCATGCAAGAGGCGCTGTACCACCGGGCCACCCCGCATGAAGCCTTGCTTAAAGCGCAAACCGTCGTTCAAAACGAGCTTGACGCCGATCTCGACAAGGACAACCACCCACCTGCCAATACGCAGATTCCCGTTATTGTCGGCCTTGGACTCTTCGTCGCCGCAATCCTCGCCTGGTTCGCTGTTTGGACACGCGCCCGCATGGGCAAAATCGCGAAGCACGAAGGACGCTGGGGAATGGCGTTCATCGCGCCCAGCATCGCCGGATTTGTCATCCTCACCCTCGGTCCGATGCTTGCCTCCCTCTACTTCAGCTTCACTCAATACGATGTCCTGAGCTCGCCTCGCTGGGTCGGCATGAAGAACTACGCGGACATCGTCGGTGCGGGCCGCATCGATACAAGTAAAGCCTTCTTAAACGTCGTCTATCTGGCCGGCATCGGAGTGCCATTGAGCATCATGACCGGGCTTGCCGTTGCCATCTTGCTCAACTCCGCTAGCCGGGGAATCCGGTTCTATCGCACCCTTTTCTATATGCCTTCCATCGTGCCGGGGGTTGCGAGCGCCATCCTCTGGGTGTGGGTGCTGACGCCCGATCCAGGCAAAGGCTTGATTAATTCCGGCTGGACGCACACCCTTTCCAAGTGGCTCAACGTGCCTCCACCCACCTGGCTCGGCTCCGCCCATTGGTCAAAAGACGCCTTGATCATGATGGGCCTCTGGAGCGTCGGGAGCGGAATGATCCTTTGGCTTGCCGGTCTCAAAGGAGTCCCGAGCACTCTTTACGAAGCAGCCGAACTGGACGGCGCTTCGCCCGCAAAACAGTTTTGGAAAGTAACGGCGCCGGTACTTAGCCCGCTCATCTTCTTCAACACCGTCATGGGATTCATCGGATCCATCCAGGAATTCGATCGGATGTACATCATGAATCCAATGGGCGCCGGTTCGGTTGGACCGGACAACTCACTACTTACCCCGGTCTACCTGCTCTTTAAGAATGGTTTCACCTACTTTAAGATGGGCTACGCCTCGGCGCTGGCGTGGGGGATATTCCTCATCATCGTCCTGCTGACAGTGCTGCAATTTTGGCTCGCCCCTCGTTGGGTGCACTACGAGGTCGACAGATGACCTCGCCACTCTGGTCCACTGTCGGCGTCCTTGCGGATTGGCTCGGCTACGCCCTCGCCTTGCGATGCGTTTGGCTCGTCTTCCTTTTGATCTCCAAGCGGCCGGACGTTGATCGGAACAGCGTCCTCCGGCACCTGGTGCTTACTGCAGTCCTCTGCACGCTAAGCCTTTGGGGGGGAATGGAGTTGCTCAACACTGAAGCAAAGGGCTGGCAATTGCCGCTCGTGTGGTGGGTCATGCCCTTCGCCGCGTGGCTGGTGGTCGGTGCACAAATTCTGTTCTGGGTTTCCACTTACCATGCCCTCTTCGCTCTCATGAGCGAAGAAAGGTTACGACGTGCGAAGGCCGCAGTTGGCTGGCTGTTCCTCACGGTCGTGGGCGTGCTTTGGTATCGCTCGGATCCCGGGAACTCTATCAGCATGCTCCAAGGAGCAATACCGCTTGCAACGCAGACCGTCATTGGCCTCGTCATCATCGCAATTGCCGGCATCGCTGCCATGAGTCTGACCACCCACATCGGGGCTGAGCGCAAGTTCGCTAAGGGCATAGTGATGCAGCTTGCCCTCATAGCCGGCTCTGTCGTCTTTGGAATCCCGCTCCTGTTCCTTCTCATCACGAGCTTCAAGGAGGACCGAGACATGTCCTCGCCCAACGGCATCGTCTGGGTCCCGCGAGTCCAGCAAACGGTGGACTATGTTGACCCGAAAAACCCGGTCTACGAAGTCCGCTATGAAGGCCAGACTGTTCAAGCCACCGTCGCGTCCCGACTGCCAAATGGATTGCTGAGGTTGGAAGTTCAGAAACCGTTTTCCTTGCAGGGCCTGATCATCGATACAAAGGACCCTCAACTCAAGCCGGTGCCTCAACAAGCCCCCCTCGTCAGCGCCCACCTCAACGGAGTTCTCGCCACCGCCATGGTAATAGAAGAGACGGGGGATGGCCGAGTGCGAGTGCAGGCTCTTTCACCCGCATCGGTGAAAGGTCAAAAAGCCATCTTCACACCCGACCAAGTCGAGCCGATCCGGAACGTTGGCTTGCGCTGGCAGAACTATCCGGAGGCGCTCAGCTATATGCCGCCGGAAACCGATTACGGTCTCGTCTATCTGAAGAACACCTTGCTCATCGCCATTCTGTCGGTGATCGGAACGGTTTTCAGCTCGTCTTTGGCCGCCTACGCCTTCGCGCGCCTAAGATTTCCCGCCCGCGATGCCATCTTCGCGATCTTTCTCGCGACAATGATGCTGCCTGCGGCCGTCACCATGATGCCGCAGTTTCTGATCTTCCGCCAACTCGGTTGGATCGACACGCTTCTGCCCCTTTGGGTGCCCGCATTCTTCGGCTCCGCTCTGAATATCTTCCTGCTCCGTCAATTCTTCCGGACCATCCCCATGGAATTCGAGGATGCAGCAAAAATCGACGGCTGCTCCCATGTGCGAACGTTCTGGTCCGTGATGCTTCCCCAAATCAAGCCAGCCCTTGCCGTCATAGCCGTGACCACCTTTATGGGCGCCTGGAACAACTTTATGGGTCCGCTAATTTACGTCAACTCGCCATCTAAGATGCCGATCAGCTATGCGCTCCAACTTTTCATGGGCGACCGGGACGGGGAGCCGAGGCTGCTGATGGCATTCGTCACCCTAACCATCATCCCCGTCCTCCTCCTCTTCTTTTTCGCCCAGCGCTACTTCATCGAGGGGGTGACGCTGTCCGGTTTGGGGGGGAAATAAACGAAGCGAAACGTAGCATCCCCCTCTAGGCGATGTTTCTCGCTCCCAACCTCAGCCCGCTCGCAAGCTTAACGCAATACCTGTAAGCACCCCAGAAACATCGCCAGAGGGCGATGCTACGCTTGCCGTGTCACACTTAGCAGTGACCGAATTTGACGTCCTCGTGGTCGGCGCCGGCCATGCCGGCATCGAAGCAGCCCTCTCAGCTGCCCGCATGGGCCTTAAGACCGCTTGCGTCACCATGCGCCTCGATCGGATCGGCCACCTGCCCTGCAACTGCAGCATAGGCGGCCCGGCCAAAGGACACATGGCACGCGAAGTTGACGCCCTCGGCGGCCAAATGGGCGTCACTACTGACTTCGCTCTCACCCACATCCGACGAGTTGGAACAGGAAGGGGCCCCGCCGTCCAAACCGCCCGTGCTCACGTTTGCAAAACTCTCTATCCGCAAATCATGCAGCGCGTTCTTAGCGAACAACCTGACCTGACGCTCATCCAAGCCGCGGTTGAAACGGTAACGGGTGACGGGTCAAGGGTAACCGGCGTGCTTCTCGGGAATGGTGAGGAGATTAGAGCCAGGGCTGTCGTCCTCACAACAGGCACCTTCCTCAACGGCCTCTGCCACGAGGGCAAGAAGAGGACTGTAGCTGCCCGCCACGGGGATCAAGCCTCCATCGGCCTCTCAGCCTGGCTCCAAGAACTCGGAGTAAGAATGCGCCGTTTCAAGACCGGTACGACTCCGCGGGTCAAGCTCAGCACCGTCGATTTCTCCAAAACCGAGGTTATGGAAAGCGAGCCGGACGCCGGTCCCATGAGCTTCCTCCACGACCACGCCTTCCCCGTCCGCGATCTGCTCCCCTGCTGGAAAACCTACACCAACGCCATCACCCACGAGCTCATCCAAGGCAACCTACTCGAGTCCGCCATGTACTCCGGGCAAATTGAAGGCGTCGGCCCCCGCTACTGCCCTAGCATCGAGGACAAGGTCGTCAAGTTCGCCGATAAGAGTTCGCACCCGGTATTTCTGGAGCAAGAGGAATGGGATTCTGAGTCTGTTTACGTCCAGGGCGTCTCCACATCCCTTCCTGCAGACGTTCAACTCAACCTCCTCCACACCATTCCGGGCCTTGAGAACGCCGAAATGCTCCGTCCCGGCTACGCCGTCGAGTACGACATGGCCGACCCGCTCCAGCTCACCAACCACCTGATGAGCAAGCTCCTGAACGGCCTCTTCCTCGCCGGTCAGCTCAACGGCACCAGCGGCTACGAGGAAGCCGCCGGCCAAGGCATCGTCGCCGGGATCAACGCCGCCCGGTACGCCACCGAAGAAGAACCGGTCGACTTCCCGAGAGACAACTCGTTCATCGGAGTCATGATCGACGATCTCGTCACTAAAGGCGTCGACGACCCCTACCGCATGCTTACCGCCCGCGCCGAACACCGCCTGCTACTAAGACATGACAACGCCGATCAGAGACTAACTCCCTTGGCTCGAGAAGTCGGCCTTTGCAGCGAAGCCCGCTGGTCGCGGTTTTGCGAGAAGAAAGAGGCCATCGAAGAAGGCCTCAACGCCCTTCAAACCACTTATGTCATGCCCGCGCATTCGCCGATCCTTGAAGAAGCCGGCCTCAGCACCATTGCCAGCAAAGTCTCCCTCTTCGACCTCATGAAGCGCCCGGAGGTCGACCTTGACCGCCTGGAATCCATAGCCCGATCCTGCAACGTACCTCTAGAACTGCCCGAAGCCAAGGAAGTCCGCGAGCAAATTGAGCTAGCAGCGATCTACGACGGATACATAGCCCAGCAAACCCGCCTCGTCCTCCAATCCCGCAAGCTAGACGACCTAAAAATCCCGCCGTCCTTCGACTTCCAAACCATGAAGGGCCTCAGCTACGAAAGCCGCGAAAAGCTAGGCCGTGTCCGCCCCACTACCGTGGGCCAAGCCAGCAGAGTTCCAGGAGTGCGACCCTCGGATATTGCCCTGCTGATTGGGCACCTGAAAGCTAAGCGAACCGTAGCATCGCCCTCTGGGCGGTGATTCTCGCTACTAATTACGACATTGAGTCCAACGTATGCGCAATAAATTGATTGGACTGTCATCCCGAAGGCGACACGAAGCGAGCCGAGGGACCT
>JANYLD010000225.1 GCA_025363835.1 Armatimonadota bacterium | reverse complement strand
GCCTCAGACAGCGCCTCCAGCAAGCGAAAGACATGGGCATGAATATGCTTCGAATTTGGGGCGGCGGGATTTATGAGAGCGACGAGTTCTATGAAATCTGCGATGAACTCGGCATCCTTGTGTGGCAGGACTTCATGTTCGCGTGCTCCTACTACCCGGACAGCCGAGAGTGGCAGGAAACGGTCCGAAGGGAAGCCGAGTGCCAAGTTCTCCGCCTCCGCCACCACCCCTCCATCGCCCTCTGGTGTGGCAACAACGAGTGCCATCAGGTGTGGCAAGACGGCTGGGGCGGGAAGGACAAGCAGCCGCCCAGGTTCCACGGCGAGGTCCTTTATCACGAGGTCTTAGCCGACGTCGTGAAGCGCCTCGACCCGGAAAGAGCCTACGTACACGGCTCGCCCTTTGGCGGCGATTACTGCAACCAAGGCGGGATCGGTGACCAGCATTTCTGGGATGTCTGGCATGGGCGCGGAGACTGGACCTTTTACAGAGATTCCACCGCGCGCTTCTGCTCGGAATTCGGTTTCATGTCGTCACCTTCGAAAACCACTTGGGCGAAAGCGGGCGTGGAGACGGCTCTGCCGGTTGAGGACCCTAACGCACGCTGGCACAACAAGACCGGCAAGCCTTTCGAGATTATCAAAGGGCTTGTCGAACTCCACTACCCAGGTGCCGCCAACCTAGACGAGTGGATCTATTACAGCCAGCTCAACCAACGAGATGCCATGCGCGCCGCTCTCGAACATTTCCGATTCTCCGAGTTCTGCCGGGGCGCACTCATCTGGCAACTCAACGACTGCTGGCCGGTGGAAAGCTGGTCGCTGCTGGAGTTCGACGGCCGCAAGAAAGCGGCTGCCTTTGAGTGCACGCGCCTTTTTGCACCGCTTCTCTTGCGGCTTGATGTTGAGGGCGCAGAGGCAACGCTCTCTGCTTGTTTACACAATTCAGAGACGGGTGTTCATGGCCAAGCAAGCCTTGAGGCGTTTAGCTTGAAATCTGGGAAGCGGCTCCGCATGGATGAGACACTAGTTGAGCTCGATCCGAACGAAGTTAAACCGGTTCTCAGCGCTGCCGTGGAGGGTGAAGATTCGATGCTATGGGTTGGCAGCTTTGGTGAGAACCGGACCTTCAAGACAGCTGTCAAGCCCACAGGCATCAACGACCAACCCCGCATTCGGACAATGGCGGCAGGGAACACCGTCGAGATGACCTCCGAGCAAGTCGCCCTCGACATCTTTGTCGAAGATATCGACAACCCACAGAACACTTTCGAGCCGAATTTCTTCAGTCTTCTAGCAGGCGGCAGTATCGCCATCCAGGCGTCAAACCCTGCGGGAAGGCTCAGAATTCGATGTTTGAAATTCGATTGACCGGCTTCTTAGTCTTATTCGCCGTGGTCGTTACCCAATCTCCGGCCCAGTGGAACGTAAAGGAGCAGCAGGCTCGCGTGCGGCGGGAAAACGACACCTTCTACCGCCACCTCCCCAAAGATTCCCAAAAGCGACTCGCGACCGTCAACGCGTTCCTCTCCAAGCCGTACTCCGAGCGCCTGCTCGACGGCTGGAAACCCGAATACGAACCTGTAGCCTCCCCCAAAGCCTTCAAACCCCGCTCCGGAGTCAACCCAGTTGGCCGCTGGCAGCGCAAACAAGGCGTCCTCGGCGCCGCATTCCGGATCTCACGAGACGGCGCCCGATACGATGTCAACTTCGTCACCTACGACCGGAAGGGCAGCGAAGTCTTCCACCGCTTCGCCATCCTCCGAGGCGCCGTTCTCAACCTCAATCGCCCCGTTTTCGATCTCGTCGAAAAGCCCTTCAGCAAGATCTACATCGTCCAAGTCGGTAAAGAACCCCGCCTCCTCCCTTCCGCGGACGTGACTCAGCTCGATCACCTCGCCGAGGACCGAAGGGTGCGAGCCAGGGCCATCGCCGGTTTGACCTTCCACAAGCAGTAAGTTCAGAACACCAAATGCCTGCAACTCAACACCCTTGAGGTCGGGTGAATCGGGTCGCGACCGGGGTAAAGTGAAGCGCGTTCATGGAGGGGATGTTTAGCAATCTTTACGCGTTCGACTGGTCGCGTGATAATCCCTGGTTACAAGGCGCTAGAGTCCTTCTCCTCGTAGTTCCGCTCCTCATGCTCGTTCCCGGTTTGATCTGGTGGGAGCGGCGGCTTTTGAGCTGGATGCAGGATCGGTACGGTCCAAATAGAGTCGGCCCTTTCGGGCTCCTTCAGACGATTTGCGACGGCGTAAAGCTCTTTTTCAAGGAAGACATCACTCCCATCGCAGTTGACAAGGGCATCTACTTCGTCGCCCCGGCGATCGCTCTTTTCCCTGCCTTTGCTCTTGGCGCTACCATGCCGTGGGGACCGACTGACGGCAACCTCGTTTATCGACTCCTGACACCCGTTGCAGACGTGCCCATCGGCATTCTTTACATGATGGCGGTGTCCAGTCTCGGCGTCTACGGCATCGTCCTCGGCGGCTACGCGAGCAACAACAAGTATTCGCTCCTCGGTGGACTTCGATCCTCGGCTCAGCTCATCTCATACGAATTGGCGATGGGCGTGTCCCTCGCCTGCATCGTCCTTGCCACTGGCTCTCTGCGGATGTCGGACATGGTCATCTCGCAGCAAGGCCCGCTGTGGGGAATTTCGGGCGCGCCGATCCAGAACTGGTTCTTCTTCACGCCTTACGGTTTCCTCGCCGGTTGCATCTTTCTCATCTGCATGATCGCGGAGACCAACCGCGCACCCTTCGATCTTCCCGAAGCTGAAAACGAACTGATTGCGGGCTATCACACCGAATATTCGTCGATGAAGTTCGCGGTTTACTTCATGGGTGAGTACGCGGCCATGTTCGTCTTTTCCGGCATCTTCGCCGCCGTTTTCCTGGGTGGTTGGAATCCGCTTCCCATCCGCTGGGACGCGATCGGCATGGCTGGCATTGACCACATCTTCAGACTCCTCGCTCCGCTCTGCTTCCTAGGCAAGATGGCGGGCGGCCTCAGCGTCTACATATGGCTGCGAGCCACCCTCCCAAGGCTCCGCTACGACCAGCTCATGAACCTCGGCTGGAAATCGCTCCTCCCGCTCGCCGCTATGAACCTAATAGGCGTGGCCTCCTGGGAGTACATCCGCGCCGTTTATGGTCCCACTTCGGCCCTAATTCCGGTCGTCGCCGCCTTCGTCATCCTCATCCTCGTGATGGGCATCTACCTCGCCCTTACGACGCGAAAGCGAACGACGGAGCTAACCAGCCGCACGGTAACCATGGTCGACCCTTCTCCGAAGCGAACCGTGGAACTCGTCGAGCCGGCCGAGGTGACGAGTTGAATTTCATTTTTTGTCCCACATGCTTTTGTCATCCCGAGCGAGTCCCCGAGTCGAGGGACCTGACTGT
>JANYLD010000224.1 GCA_025363835.1 Armatimonadota bacterium | reverse complement strand
TTTGGCTTCGGCGATGGCGTGCTTGAGGGCGGGGTTGGTGCGGGGGTTGCAGTCTGGGGTGCTGGGTATTGGGTTTTGGGTATTGGGGGAGGAATCGGCGTTGGGGCGGTGCGGCGTTGCGGCGTTGGTTTCGGCTTCCGTAGCGCCGTTCTGCCGTAATGCCGTAATGCCGTCCGTCGCGTAGCAAGCCTTGATAATCCGGTTCAGGTGGAGGTTATTGAGCGCGGAGCCGGTGACTAGGGCGGCGACTTTCTGCTCCTCTTTGACCTTCCAGTTGATGAACTCTTCGATGTCGGGGTGGTCTAGGTCTAGGCAGACCATTTTGGCGGCTCTTCTCGTGGTCCCGCCGCTCTTGATGGAGCCGGCGGAGCGGTCTCCGACTCGGAGGAAGGACATGAGGCCGCTGGACTTGCCGCCGCCGCTCAGCTTCTCGTTAGAGCCGCGGACTTTGGAGAAGTTGGTGCCGACTCCGGAGCCGTATTTGAAGATGCGGGCTTCTCGGGTCCAGAGGTCCATGATGCCGCCCTCGTTGACGAGGTCGTCGGTGACGCTGAGAATGAAGCAGGCGTGGGGCTGGGGGCGCTCGTAGGCATTGGTGCTCTTTTCGACCTTGCCATTCTTGGGGTCCACGTAGTAATGGCCTTGGGCAGGGCCGGTGATGCCGTAGGCGAAGTTGAGGCCGGTGTTGAACCATTGGGGGCTGTTGGGGGCGCTGATCTGCTTGGCGAGCATATGGCAAAGCTCGTCGTAGAACGCCTGGGCGTCGGCTTCGGTGTCGAAGTAGCCGTGTTGCTCACCCCAGTGCCGCCAGCAGCCGGCGAGGCGGTGGAAGACTTGGCGGGAGTCGGTTTCGTGGTCTTCGGGTTGGGGAGCGTTAAGCGTTGAGCCCTGAGCCTTGAGATCGTATTCGGCTTTGC
Organism: Armatimonadota bacterium; assembly: GCA_025363835.1. Classification (GTDB taxonomy): domain Bacteria; phylum Armatimonadota; class Fimbriimonadia; order Fimbriimonadales; family Fimbriimonadaceae; genus JANYLD01. The sequence continues at coordinate 4,839 of JANYLD010000224.1, read as the reverse complement.
GGCGTTTCGGCGATGCGGCCTTGCTGGAGGAGCCACCCTCTTTGGCGTTATCGTTTTGGAGGCCGGCTTTGCGGAAGTATTTTTGGGCGAGGATGTCGGTGGCTACTTGTGACCAGGCGGCGGGGACCATGACGTTTTCCATGAGGAACACGGTTGATCCATCGGGGTTTCGGATCTCGCTTTTGCGCGATTCAAAAGGAATGCCCTCGTAGGGGCTTTGGCCGGACTGGGTGAAGTAGCGGGTGATTTTCATGGGCTTGCTGGTGTTGGGTGTTGGGTGTTGGGTATTGGGTATTGGGTGTTGGGGCTTTCGGGCTCTTAGGCTTTCAGGCTTTCAGGTCTCGGGGCTTCGGCGTTGGGGCCTTGGGGATTCGGATTGGTTTGCACCTCTGTCACGGCAGAGTCCGGGAGATTTGTGCGCGGGTCGATTGGTGATTTGCCAGACGGTGGGGAGGTTCTTAAAGAATCGAGAACGTCTCGGAAATCCGTGAGGGTTTGGAATTCCAGGTAGACGCTTGCGAAGCGGACGTAGGCGACGGGGTCGATCTGTTTGAGCTCTTGGAGGATACGGCCGCCGATCGCTTGGGTGGGGACCTCGGTTTCGTATTCTTCAAAGAGATCGCGCTCCACTCTTTCCACCGCCGCTTTCAGCTTCTCCACCGGGACGGGGCGCTTGCGGCAGGCGATCAGGAGGGACCGCATACACTTGTCGCGGTCGAACTCCTGTCGGGTGCCGTCTCGCTTGACGGCGTAGAGGCGGGGCAGCTCCGGGTGCTCAAAGGTGCTGAACCGTCGTCCGCAGCTTAGGCACTCTCGTCGACGCCGGATAGCGTCACCCTCACGGGCGGGTCGAGAGTCCAGCACCTTTTGGTCTTCGTGGCCGCAAAATGGACAGTGCATATTCTTCCTACGTTCGAATCAGCCACAACATCTTGTGGCTCAACGATTATAGGCGCACTATTGGTTGTGGTGTGTTATCTTTTTTTGCCCACAATTTGTTGACGCTTTTTGCACAGGTTTTCCGTCTGGTTTGGGGGTTTTGTCCCCATTTTCTGTTCGTAAGTCGTAAATGGTAAATGGTAAATGGCCGGATTAGGTTGGCGGGGGATTCACGCGGGGGGGGCGCGGCGTTAGCGGAGGGCGCGGAGGGATTTCACGCAGAGTCGCGGAGGACGCAGAGGCGCAGAGGGGTTGCGTAAACGATTTACGATTTACGATTTTCGATTTACGTCCCAAATTAGCTGAGGGCACATCGAACAGCCTCCTCCAGACTCATGGTCCTGCCGGAACGCTGGGCGGCTTCGAAGCGGGCGAGGCCTAGGGCTTTGCGGGCGGCTGCGAATGTTTCGGCTCGATCTCGGTCCAGAAGCGGAGTCAGGGGGGAGTCAAGGGGGGCGCTCAGAGCCTCTGACGCGCTTAGCAGCCGCACCGCGGTTTGCCAATTCTTGAGACCGCCTTGCACCACGGCCACATGCTCGATGGCGGTTGGAATGTGGACGACCAGGCTGCCGTCGTGGAAGAGCCGGAGTGCCTCTATCGCGTTGGCATGGGCGTCCTTAAAGCGGCCTTGGCGAAGATCGGTGAGGGAGAGCGCGCACAGGATTTGCCCGTAAGTTTGAGGAATGGCGTCGGGCCTTCGGCGCATCACGTCCATGCTCTCCCCTATGTAGGTCCTCGCCGAAGCGGCATCATTTCTTTGGAGCGCCATTTCAGCCAAATTGCTGAGGTTCATGGCCAACCCAAACTCATTTCCAATCGCCCTGCATATCTCAATGGATTGCTCCCAAGCAGCCTGGGCGGCTTCGAACTCCTCAGCAATCAGAAAGGCCGACCCGAGGCACGTAAACGTCTTGGAAAGGGCCCGATGGTCGTTCGATTCCCGGAAATAAGGGATCACTTGTTCGTAATGCCAAACGGCGCGCGTTGCATCCTTCTGCACGGTCGCCATCCAGCCGGCAGTGACGTGGGCACTGGCGCGAACAAATGGGTTCGCGGTCGGGGTTGGGTGGCTTAGGGCGGTCTCCAGTTGTCGGCGTCCCTCGCTCAGGTGGCCGTAGGTATCCCAGAAGCGGCCCAAGGCGGCTGCTAGCAGGAGGGCGTGGTCGGCTTGGCCCCTCGTATAACACCAAGCGATGGCTGAGCGGAGATTGTCGTGCTCGGTCTCGAACTTTTCAAACCACTCCAGTTCCCCGGGCGTGGCCATCTTTGTCCAACCGTGTTGCGCCCAAGCAAGGAAGTAGTCGCGATGGCGGTCGAACGCAGCCTCCAGTTCGCCGCTTTCTTCAAGCTTTTTGTGGGCAAACTGCTTGATGGTTTCCAGGAGCAGGAAGCGCCTTCCATCTGCGCCGCCTCCGGCGACGACCAAGGAGCGATCCACGAGGGAAGTGAGGATTTCGAGGACGTTCTCGTCTCGGTTCGGTGAACGGGTGATCGGGTGATCGGTGATCGGGTTCGCGACCGCCTCAACGGCTTCTAAAGTGCAACCGCCCTGGAAGACGCAAAGCTGAGCCAGCAAGCGGCGCTCGGGCTCCGAGAGCAAGTCCCAACTCCATTCGATGGATGCCTGTAGGGTTTGGTGTCGCGGAAGGTCGCGGCTGCCTCCCTTCAGGAGATCCAAGTGAAACTGGAGTTTTAAATCGATCTCGGCGAAAGTTAAGACCGCAAACCGTGACGCAGCGAGCTCGATCGCCAGCGGTAGGCCATCGAGTCGGCGGCATATCGACGCCATTCTTTCCAGCTCGGTAGGCTTCCCGATGTAGTCCTTGGGATCTAGGCGGCAACGCTCGAGAAGGAGGCGCACTGCGTCTGATTCCAAGATCGATTGGGCGCGGCCTTCGTCATGGGCAATGGTGGGAGGGGTGGGGGTGGACAAAGAAGGAACCGGCCAGACAAACTCGCCGCTCACTCCGATGGATTGGCGGCTGGTGGCGAGAACGTGTAATCCTGGAGCCCTAGAAAGAAGAGTTTCCAATGCATGGGCGACTGCTTCAGCAACGTGCTCGCAGTTGTCGAGAACGATGAGCATTTCGCGGTCACCCAGTCTGGCCGCGATGGTTTCGAGGATCGGCTGCCCAGTCTCCTCGTGGATTTCCAGAGCGCCGGCAATTGTGGTGAGAACCGCGTTGCCGTTTTGTAGGGGAGCGAGGTCGACAAACCAGGCGTCATCGATGAAGTGCTTGGCCAGGCTGTCTGCCACGGCAATGGCCAGGCGTGTTTTCCCGACGCCGCCCGCGCCGCTCAACGTTACGAGGCGGCAGCGGTTGACGAGGGAGTTCACGGACTGAATTTCAGACGCACGGCCGACGAGGGGAGTGAGAGGAGCGGGAATCCGCCGGCGTGCGCTCTTTTCCCCGGACCCCTCTGTAACGGTCTTACCTCCGCCGGTCCGGATTTCCCGGCTGAGCGCTTTCGTTTCCTGATCCAAGTCGGTGTTCAGGTCCCGGCGTAACTTGCGTCGGAAGTTTCTGCAGAGCTCGAGGGCGGCGGACGCTTCTCCGAGCTCGGCGTAGGTTTTCATCAAGGCTCGGCAAGCGCTTTCGCGGTAGGGATCCTCAGCCAATATGCGGCGAAGAACTACGGAGGCTTCTCTATGTTTCGACTCTGACACCCGCTGTGCAGCGAGCCGCTCCGCGGCCTGGAGGAAGGCGCCGGCACGCGCTTCCCGAGCAGAACGGGCGAACGGTTCGTCACAGCCGTCCAGAAGCGGATTAAGATACAGGTCGACCGCCCTTTCCAGCGAGGGAGCAGTTTCTCCCGCGCAGTCGCGATCGAACTCATATGCGTCGACTCGGATATCGCGAGAAAGATCCAGGAATAGAGAGCGGGGCGATACGGGCTGGATGTAATTTTTGGCCTCTCATAGGGTTCGCCTTAAATGGGCAAGAAGTTGGCGGAGGTTGTGGAGGGCCGCCTCATCGGTTTTCTCGGGCCAGAGCATTCCGGCGAGGCTCTGCCGCTCCACGGGCTTGCCTTCTCGGAGTGCGAGGATGGCGAGGAGCCAGAGCGCTCTTTTTGGGAGCAGGGAAGTGATGTTTTTCCCGGAGACGCTCACTTCAACTTGCCCAAACAATCGGAGGTCCAAAACGGGAGGTCGGTCTGCGGTTAGAGACATCTTGGGGTTCTCTGGGTGGCGGGCAGGGCTTTGAATGCGTTAAGGTTGCTTGGTATTCAAAATTATACGATTCTTAGCGCGAATTATATACGGTCATTTATACGATGCCTCCTCATCCTTAACCTTATGGAACGAGGAAAAGGAATGGCAAATAAGAATTTGTGGCGGCAATGGCCGGTGTTGGCAGGGTCATTAGTGTTTCTCGCTGGAGCAGGCCCGGTTCAACTCCAGAACATGTTCTTCTTTCCAAACCGGGATGGAATAGCAGGGACGGTGGCGGCGAGCGGCCAGATCGACCGGACCAACCCGTTCTTTCAGAGTCTGGGGACGAACGGACGGAGCTGCTTTACGTGCCATCGGCCTGAAGACAACTGGACGGTGACGCCGGAGGACGTTCAGCGGCGCTTCAATCAAACGCAAGGCCTAGACCCGATTTTCCGAACGAATGACGGCTCCAATTCGCCAGTAGCGGATGTGCACAATGTTGCGGCGCGTCGGAAGGCTTACAGCATGTTGCTGAACAAAGGGCTGATCCGTGTGGAAAGGCCGATTCCGCCAAACGCCGAGTTCGAGCTTCTTGCAGTGGACGATCCTTACCAATATGCGAGCGCGGGCGGCTTGTCACTTTTCCGGCGGGACGAACCGAAGTTTCATCACCACTTCCGGTCGATGAGCCCGTTACAGTTCCAAAAGCAGCTGCGGTTACAGGAAGCCAGGCGTTTAATGCT
>JANYLD010000169.1 GCA_025363835.1 Armatimonadota bacterium | reverse complement strand
GGCGAGCGGAAGAACATTGCTCATGTCCACAGCGTCGGCCGATGCTCCATGGTCCAAAAGTGTTTGAACCAACTTGACGTTTCCAGAACTTGCCGCAAAATGAAGCGGAGTCCTTTTCAACGCACCCGTCAGATGAACATCCGCACCGTGAGCTAACAAAAGCTTCGTCATTGCAAGGTTGCCGCTGATGACCGCGTTGCACAATGCGGTTCCTCCACCATTTTTGTCCGCAGCATTGACTTTAGCGCCCCTCTCGAGCAGGAGGTGGACGAGTGCGACATTGCTGGTATTCGCCGCTGCCTGGAGCGCAGTGGTTCCGTTCACATAAACTTCATCCGCACGGGCTCCCTTGTCCAACAACTCTTGTACAAGGTCCAAATTGCCTTCCCCGGCCGCTACGTAGAGTGGGGTCCACTGCGCTTTGTTCTCCGCATTGACACTTGCCCCGCTGCTTAAAAGTAGGTTGACTATCTGAGGTTTGCGGTTGGAGATAGCCATATACAATGGCGTGTGCCCCGTCTGATTCACCGCGTTGACGCTCGTTCCCGTGACGATATGGGCCTGGACCGCGCCATAGTCGCCTTCGTCGATTGCCTGGAAAATACTGATGCCCGGCTTCGCGACTCGGTGCGACGCGACCCACAGCAGCCCAAGGAACCCCAGAAAGGGCAAAATGAGAATGAGGAAAGTCGGACTAAGACGTCCTCTTTCCGACGGATCCTTGACCGCAGCGCTCGTTGCCGTTTGTCCCATTTATTACCGTTATAGACGTTGTGCGATAGCCAGAAGGTTAGCAAGATGGTTCGCGTTCAGTAGAATTGCGGGCGAAAGGAGTGGAAATGAGATTTATTTGTACAGTTGCAATCCTGATTGTGGCCCTAACGGTCAACGCCCAAGATTGGGCGAAGAAGAAACTCGACGCTTCGCCCCGGCACCAGGAATGGGTAAAGGTCAAGAACGGATCTCGAACCGTCGATGTATTCGTCGTCTATCCCGAGCGGGCGACTAAGGCGCCTGCGGTGGTTCTCATCCACGAAATTTTTGGAATGAGCGACTGGATTGAGGATGTGGCGGACCAGATCGCCGCCCATGGTGACATCGCGATCGTTCCCGATTTGCTTTCCGGCATGGGCCCCAATGGAGGCCGCACAACGGACTTCGGCGCGGATCAACAAAAGATCATGGAGGCCGTCAGCAATCTTCCCACTCCCCAAGTTGTCGGCGATCTCAATGCAGCCTGCGATTACGCGCGGACCATTCCTAGTTTCAGCGGCAAGCTGGCAGTCGCCGGCTTTTGCTGGGGCGGAACACAGTCCTTTAACTTCGCCACCCAACGATCCGACCTCAAAGAGGACTTCGTCTTCTACGGCATCGGCCCGACCGATCCCGCTCAGCTTGCAGCCATTCCCTGCCCGGTCTTCGGATTCTATGCGGGGGACGATAACCGTGTGACCGCGACCGTCGAGGATCAGAAGAAGCTGATGAAGGCCGCTAACAAGCGCTATGAAGCAGCGGTCTACCCCGGTGCGGGCCACGGATTCATGCGAGCGGGCGAACAGCCGGATGCCAAGCCGGGAAACAAAAACGCGCATGACAAGGCTTGGAAGAAATGGCTTGCGGAGCTTAGAAGGCTCGGATAATCGTCCAACCAAAATGGAGTGCGGCGTCTTTAGCGCCGCTTTTGCTCAGGGTTTTGGCCAAGCTGAGTGCGGTTACCTTTGAAGCGGCTTCACATGGCTGGCCCGTCGACGATGATGCGAAAACTGTTCGCTCGGCCCCCCTGAAAAGTAACAATCGCGGACGCTGTTGGGAAAAGTGCGCTCTGTGATTTCGGATGCGCCCACAGTGCCATGGTGTTATCGCCACCGCTAACCGATGATTTTTCCGTTGCATAGCCGTCTTGGAGCAAAGTCCTCTGCGCCTCCTGGAAAGAAGCTCGTCTTGCGACAATGCGAGCGCACGCACTACGTAGTTCCGAACTTTTCCGTTTCAGGAGGAGTCCGGGAACAAGCACGGTTGCAACCGTGACCAGGCCAATGATGATTGCCGCCACGAAGAGGCTCCCGCGAACCTGAGGCCACCAATTAGCCCGTCGAGCCATCTTTGAAGGCACCCCCTCCGTATCTGAAGCCGGCTGTCGTTCCGATGGCTATTAGATACCCCTACAATCATGCAACCGTAGCCATCCTTAACAGAGCGGCTCGATATTTAACATTTCGCCGAGTCCAGACCTCAGACTCCCAGGCTCGCCCGCGCCTCTTCAATCTCTCGGAGGGCTCCTTCAAACGCATCCATAACACGCTCGACAGCACTAAGAGAGTCGCCCGAGTAGGGCCAGATGAAGGTGGCTCGCGTCAAGTAGCACTCACGGTTCTTGCGGCTTAAGATTGAGAAGACGCGCGGCGGGACTTTGGCGGGGTCTTGGAATTCAATGGAGACTCTGCCTGCGCCCACTTCGATCCGCTCCATGCCTTTCTTCTTTGCGCGGATCCGGAGGGACATGATGGTGAAGGCATTGTGTACCTCCGTCGGCGAATGGCCGTATCTGTCCTCGATCTCGGCCTGGACCTCCCCCAATTCTTTTTCGCTTCGAGCAGCCATGAGGTGCTGATAGAAGTAGAGCCGCTGGGCTTGCTCTTTGATGTACGAATCGGGCAGAAGAGCGACGACGGGGGCGTCCAGACTAGGCAGCGGCTCCATTGCGGCCAGAGGGTCACGGATCTCGTCGATGTTGGCGGGCAGCTCGCCGTCAACCGAGTTCTTCAGCATGGTCACCGCTTCGTTAATGAGCTGGGTGTAAAGCTCGTACCCCACTGCCGCCATCGCGCCGTGCTGTTTCGCGCCAAGCAACTCGCCCGCGCCGCGGATTTGGAGGTCCCTAAACGCCAGTGAATAACCTGAGCCGAGGGTTGAGAACTCCTGGAGCGCCTGCAGCCTCGCCATGGCGTTCTCGGTCAGCTCCTTGCCGCTTTGGTAGAGCAGGTAGGCGTAGGCTTGGCGGTCTGACCGGCCGACTCGTCCGCGAAGTTGATAGAGTTGCGCTAGCCCGAGGCGGTCCGCGTTTTCGACGATCAGGGTGTTGGCGTTGGCGATGTCGAGGCCGCTCTCGATGATGGTGGTGGAGAGGAGGACGTCGATCTCGCCTTTGATAAAGCCGAGCATGATCGGCTCGAGCTCTTTCTCTGTCATCTGGCCGTGGCCAACTCCAATCTTGATGTTTGGCACCAGACGCCTCAGCCGCTCCGCCACGTGTCCAATCGATTCGACCCGGTTATAGACATAGAAGACTTGGCCGCCTCTTGAAACCTCGCGCAGGATCGATTCCCGGATCACTTCTGCGCTGAAGGGTCTGACGAAGGTGCGGATCGGCAGACGGCCGGGGGGAGGGTCCGTGATGAGAGACATTTGCCGGATGTCCATGAGGGCCATGCTGAGGGTCCTCGGAATGGGCGTGGCCGAGAGGGTCAAAACATCCACTTCCGCACGGAGATTCTTTAACATCTCCTTCTGCTTCACGCCAAACCGCTGCTCCTCGTCGATGACCACCAAACCCAGATCTTTGAAACGGACTTCCTTGCCAAGCAATGAATGCGTTCCGATGACGAGGTCTGCTTCCCCAGATGCCAGCGCTTTGAAAGTTTCATTGCGTTCTGAGGTGGTCCGGAAGCGGTTGGCGAGGTGGAGGCGCACTCCGAACGGCTCCAGGCGCTCGACGAAGTTCCGGTAGTGCTGCTCGGATAGGATGGTGGTTGGGCAAAGAATGGCAACTTGGCGACCCGCTTGGACCACTTTGAATGCGGCACGAATGGCGACTTCCGTTTTGCCGAAGCCCACGTCGCCGCACACCAGGCGATCCATCGGGAAGTCGAGGTTTAAGTCGGATTTCACCTCGCGAATCGCTCGCATTTGGGTCGGGGTCTCAACCCACGGGAAGGTGACCTCCATCTCGCTCTGCCACGGCGTGTCTGCACCAAAGGGCCGCCTCTTCACCGCGCGCCGCATCGCGTAAAGCTTGACGAGGTCGCGGGCAAAGAGCTGTGCGTCTTCCTTCGCTTTGCTAATGGTTTTTTGCCACTCGCCACCCGTCAGCTTGTTTAACTTCGGGTGCTCATCGCCCGGATTAAGATATTTCTGAATTCGGTCAAGTTGATCGGCGGGGACGAAGAGCTTGTCCGGGACTTGATAGTCGATATAAAGAAACTCTTTCTCCAGCCCGTGCTCCTCCCGCGTGACCAGGCCGCGGAAGATGCCGATTCCAAAGTGGATATGCACCACGTAATCCCCTGGCTTGAGGTCCAGGACGGTGGCAACGGGCGCACCCTCCATGAACTTCTTCTGGGGCAGCCTCAGCCTTGCGACCCCGAACAACTCGGCATCGCTGACAACGGCGAGGTGCATGCTCGGAATGACAAAGCCGCCGGCTAGGTTGCCGCTTGTGAGGAGGGCGGTTGGCTCAGCATCCAAACCCGAGAGCTGAGGGTTTTCGGACGATTCGGCTTTACGGTGTTTCGGCGTTTCGGCGTTGGGGTTTGAGGCGCCTAGGGTCTTGCGTTGGGTGTCGACAACTGTGGTGTCTGCTGGATCGGCCGGTCGTTCGGCGAAGATTTCGACTTGGGAAAGAACGCTTGCCGCACGTGTTGGCTGGTCCGTGGTGAAGACAAAGTGGAAGTCTTGCTCTTTCCAGTTCCTCAGCGTGTGGGCGAGCGCTTCAGAACGCCCGCGGTAGGGCTCCATCGACATCGCGCCAACATCGGATGTTTTATCCGCCTTGAGCCAGTCCGGAACCGAGTTCATGGCCGTCAGTGTCAACCTTTGATCCCTTGATGCCAAGTGCTCGGGTGGGAGCATGAAGTCGAGGACAGTGCTACGCAGCATTTCGCCCCGTTCGGTTCGAGCCTGAAGGGATTGCCCCAGCTCATCCTCCGCTCTCGATGCCACAGCTTCGAGCTCCAGCGGCTCGTCTAGGACCAAGAGATCGTGTTCGTCCAAAAGGTCGATGGCGCAGCCGGAGTCGGGGTGCATGAAGGGGCGGTAGAGGTCGAGGCGGTCGAAATAAACACGCGTTCCAAGCGCTTCGGCATCGCCGGTGATGAGCTCTTGGAGCCGGTCCGACGCCTCCTGTTCGAGAACTGCGGCTTCCCTTTGCAAAACATCGAGGATGAGATCGCGAAGCTCTGACTCGCCTCCCGAGAAGAGGGTCTCACGGGACGGCGCTAGGATCAGGCTGTCAACTGGCGTGATTGAGCGCTGGGAGATTGGATCGAAGTGGCGGATGCTTTCGATCTCGTCCCCGAAAAGCTCGATTCGGTAGGGGTAATCGTGGCCGGTTGCGTAAATGTCGAGGATGCCCCCGCGTCGGCTGAATTGACCGGGCAGCCTCACCGGTTCTTGCGGCTCGTAGCCGATGTTGACGAGCTGGCTGGCCACTCTCTCAGGGTCGATCGTGTCGCCCGGCTTGAGTTCTAGGAATGCTTCTTGGAGCCGGTCCTTAGGAAGCGTTCTCTCCAGCGCGGCCTGGACGGTGGCGATGATGACGAATGGCTTGTCTTCCACCATCGCCCGCAGCGCGCCAAGACGGTCGGAAAGCGCCACATGCTCCGGGGCCGCGTCTTCAAACAAGGCCGAGGCGCCGCTCGGCATCTGGCAGATCATCTCCCGGTCGATGCCGCAAAGCTGAAGCTTTGCCTGCCACTGGAGCGACTTTTCGTAAGTGCCGGTGACGATCAGCATCCGGCGCGGATGGTGGTGGTAGGCAGCCGCAAGCAGCACAGGACGCGCCTCGTAGGCAACGGACTGCCATTCATTCGAAGCGTTTAAGTCCTCAAAAAGAGGAGCGAGCGCAATGTGGTGCGCAAGACTCTGCGCCCACTCGGAAGTGCGCATATTTGGCTTAGACGATACCTCGTCCCTCCACCGATCCCCCAGCCCCTCCACGGGGCTGGGGGTCAAAAATTCAGTTCGCGAGACTCGGATTAGACCCCCAGCCCCGTGGAGGGGCTGGGGGATCGGGCGGGCCGGAGAAACAGGCGAACCTGTGTTCGAGTCCATTCGGTAGACTCAGGAAGCGGGAAAGCAATGCCCAAGAAAGTAGAAACCATCGTTCTTCACGACAGCAGCACCCCAGTCATTGGCGACATGGAAAAGGGGGGCAATGTGGTGGTCACTTCGCTCGAATATCTGCTTGCGCAGGCTCGAGCCAACTCGTTGTGGCCCCTGACATTTGGCCTTGCCTGCTGCGCTATTGAGATGATGAGCACGGTGGCTTCGCGATTTGATTTGGCTCGGTTCGGATCGGAGGCCTTTCGGGCCACGCCAAGACAGGCGGACGTGATGATCATCGCGGGCCGTTTGAGCAAGAAGATGGCGCCGGTTCTGCGGCAGATTTACGACCAGATGCCAGAACCCAAGTGGGTGATCAGCATGGGCGCTTGCGCGAGCTCCGGTGGCGTCTACAACAACTACGCGATCGTCCAGGGCGCGGACCAGGTAGTCCCCGTCGACGTCTACGTCCCCGGTTGCCCGCCCTCTCCCGACGCTTTGATTTACGGAATACTCAAGCTTCAAGAAAAGGTTAAGCGGCACAAGGCCACTACATTCGGTGAGCTCAGACTTGCAGAAGCCTTCAACCCACGCGGCCTTGAAGAGGTGGACGTTTAATGGGATTGAACAAAGAGGTCATCAAGCCGATCCTCGCCGGTTTTGGCATCACCGCACGGCGGCTGAAGCACAAGAAGGTCACCGTCAGCTATCCCGAGCAGCTACGCGAGCAATACCCTCGCACCCGCTGGCGCCACTTCCTGGCCCGATATGAGAACGGTCTGGAAAAGTGCATCGGCTGCTCCCTCTGCGCGGGCGCCTGCCCCGCTCGTTGCATCTACGTGGAGGCCGCTGAGAATACAGATGAAGCCAGATTCTCACCCGGCGAGCGGTACGCGACGCGCTACGAGATCAACATGATCCGCTGCATCTTCTGCGGCTACTGCCAAGAAGCCTGCCCTACCGGCGCCATCGTGTTGCGAAAGAATTTCGAGCTTGCCGACTATAAGCGCGAGAGCTTCGTCTACACCAAGGAGATGCTTCTCGAAAAGTATCCCGGCGAGTCGGACGAGCCTTACGTGGGCAGGTACCAGAAGAAAGACAAGAAGGAACCTGCGGGAAGCACTAAGCCTTGAGCCTTGAGCCTTCAGGCTTGAGCGTTGCGCGTTGGGCGTTTGGGCGTTGAGCCTTGAGCCTTGAGCCTTGAGCCTTGAGCCTTGAGCGTTGGGCGTTGGGCGTTGGGCGTTTGGCGTTTGAGCGTTGACCCCCTGAGCGTTGTGCGTTGAGCTTTGAGTTTGTAGCCGAGATGGTCTTCGACGTTCCACCGTCAAGCTTCTGCGCTTCGTCTGAACGCTTAAAGCTCAAGGCTCAAGGCTCAGGGCTCAAGGCTCTCCAAAGCACCGGTATCCTATCTCTCCATGAACGTTTCCTTTGCGCTGCTTGCCGACTATACGACGACCTCGAAGGAAGACAAATTCAGCGTCATAGGAATCTACGACCGGATCGGAGCCCGCAGCTTCCCTGCCCGTCACCCGAACCTTCAACTGGCGATCCGAATCCTCACGACCCGCGCCGACGTCGGCCAAGAGCGGAAGATCATGGTCGATTTGGTGGATGCGGAGGGCAAAACCTTGCAACGGGCAGACGGCGTCATTGGAATTCCGCCCGACGTCCCCAGACCCCCCACGATGAACCTTGTGATGGTCTTTGAAGATACGGTCTTCCAGGAAGCCGGCGTCTACCAGTTCAACATCTTCATCGATGGCCGCCAAGAAGCTGAAGTGCCGCTTGCGCTGGAACAGATTTCTGATCCGCCGGTGGTGTCGCCCAGCTCGTAAATCGTAAATCGTAAATCGTAAATCGTTCGGACGGAACTTGGACATCGAGTCCTCCGGAATCCGTCGATTTACGATTTACGATTTACGATTTACGCGCTCCCGCGCTCCGCGCTCGGTATCCTCCTTCCGCCGATGGACCCCATTCAGTCTCAGATTGACGTGCATGATTCCGACCACCGATCCAGCCGGGAGGCGATGGATGCGGTGATGGCTGAGTTTCGCCAGAAGATGGCGTGTGCCATGGCGGGCGGAGGCGAGGAGTTGATCGCCAAGCATAAGAAACGCGGCAAGATGCTGGCCCGGGAGAGAATCGAGGCGCTAGTCGATCCGGGGGCGCCTTTTCTGGAGTTCAGCACGCTGGCCGCGAACGGGATGTATGATGGCGACGCGCCGGGGGCGGGCATTGTCACGGGGATTGGACGAGTGCATGGGCGCGAGTGCGTGATCATCGCCAACGACGCCACTGTAAAGGGCGGGACCTATTTTCCGATGACAGTCAAGAAGCACCTCCGGGCCCAAGAGATCGCAACCGAAAACTATCTTCCCTGCATCTACTTGGTCGACTCCGGCGGCGCCTTCCTACCTTTACAGAGCGAGGTGTTTCCCGACAAAGAGCACTTCGGCCGCATCTTTTATAACCAGGCCGTGATGTCCAGCAAGGGTATCCCGCAAATCGCATCGGTAATGGGCTCTTGTACGGCGGGCGGCGCCTATGTGCCGGCAATGAGCGACGAGACGATTATGGTGAAGGGGCAAGCGACCATTTTCCTTGGCGGGCCTCCATTAGTGAAGGCGGCAACTGGCGAGGAAGTCTCTGCCGAGGATTTAGGCGGTGCGGACGTGCATACGCGGCTCAGCGGCGTGGCCGACCATCTGGCGGAAGACGACCAGCATGCAATCGACATCGTCCGCAACATCGTCGAATCGCTTGGCCCCAAGCGATCTGCCCTCGGAGTCGCATTACCCAATAGCCAATATCCTAACACCCTCCCAGCCGAAGATCCCCTCTACGATCCGGCCGAGCTTTATTCCTTGATTCCGCTGGATTCCAAAACGCCTATGAACATGCGGGAGGTTTTGGCCCGGATCGTGGATGGGTCTCGGTTCCAGGAGTTCAAGGCGCTCTACGGGAAGACGCTGATCTGCGGTTTCGCTCGGTTCCATGGTCACCTAACCGGTGTGTTGGCCAACGACGGGATTCTCTTCTCGGAGTCGGCGCTAAAAGGTGCCCACTTTATCGAGCTCTGCTGCCAGCGAGGCATCCCGATCGTGTTCGTGCAGAACATCACCGGGTTCATGGTCGGACGGAAGTATGAGAATGAGGGGATTGCGAAGAACGGGGCGAAATTGGTGACCGCGGTCTCAACCGCCAACGTCCCCAAGTTCACCGTTATCGTAGGCGGCTCTTACGGCGCGGGCAACTACGGCATGTGCGGGCGGGCTTATGGCCCGAGACAGCTTTGGATGTGGCCTAACGCGCGCATCTCCGTCATGGGCGGGGACCAGGCGGCGAATGTGTTACTGACCGTCAAGATGGACCAATTGGCGGCCAAGGGCCAGTCGATGACGCCGGAGGAGCAACTGGCGTTTAAGGCGCCAACGCTGGCCAAGTACGCGGATGAATCCTCCGCCTACTACTCAACGGCTCGGTTGTGGGACGACGGGATTATCGATCCGGTCGACACTCGGAGGGTTTTGGCGTTGGGGATTGAAGCGGCGTTGAACGCGCCACCCAAGGAAGCTGGCTTCAGCATGTTCAGGATGTAGCCGTGCACATTCGTGCCGCTTTTGTTGTCTTCCTCGGATTCCTCGCATGGGGTTGCGCACGCACCACTAATCAAGCGACTCCGGTTTCGGCATCCGTGACCGCGCTCGCGAGCCCCCTCGCGACGTGGCCATGGCCCAATGCGAAACTGAGCCATCCATGGGGCGGAGTCGATCGATGGACTGCCGAATCGAGCGATCGAACAACGGCAGAACTCTTCCGCTTTGACTTTACCGATCATAAATTGCGATTCGGACTGTACGATCAAGACGAGGACGACGCCATTCCCTTCGACAACAAAGCCGATTTCTTCGCAAACGGGGTGGGTCTGGCCACCAAGCATCTGAACGAGGTGGGACGAGGACGGGTTCTCTTAGCTTGGAACGGTCTTTTCTTCTCCTACCAAAGGACACCAAGCGCGCCTCCCCATGGTTGGGCCACTCACATTGGACCCGTCGTTCTAAGGGGGCGCATGCATTACAACGTAGGGCAACATCGATGGACGTTTGGTGTGAAATACGATTCCAAAGGGATGCCGAGGTTCAAGGCGCTTCGCCTTCCTTATGTTCAGACCTTGGAATCTGAGTTTGATGACGCGGCCGACGGATCGCAGGCTCTCTTGCACGACGGCAAGCCGGTTCAGCCCACACTTGCGGGAATTCCGATCGTGGACGAGATCAAGACTTCCAGAACGTCGATAGGATGGAGCAAAGACTCGCGGTTCTTGTACGTGCTCATCGTATTGGAGCCAGACACCGAGACGGCGAGTATTAGGGAGTTGCGCGAAGGAAAACCGCAGACGGGCGGTTGGAATTTCGCGGATTTGCAAACGTTTTGGACCAAGCTCGGAGTCGATGGCGCCATCAACAGCGACGGAGGAGCCGAGACCCAGCGCGCGTGGTTGCAGGAGGATGGAAGTTATGACTTGCTCACCTCACAACTCAGCAAGTCGCCTCGTCACATGACCCTCCCACCCGGATTTCAAACCGCGCCGGATGGGGGATCACTCATGACGTTTTATGTTTCGGAACGCGAATAGGACTCGGTGCGTGTTTGGCAGCGCCTGAGCTAGCGCTCTTTCCAACCGGAACCCCCATCCCCAGCCCTTCCCCCTCTGCTGCACAAACATCAGCACAAGGGGAAGGGAGTCCGGACCGGAGCCCACCCCTGGACCCCTGAAGCTAATGGGCCTTGGGTCTGCTCCATTGCATTGCGACTTCCCTGCTATCCTCTCCCCTCGTGGTTCATATCGACGGGAGCTTTGGGGAAGGGGGTGGGCAGGTCATTCGGACTAGCGTTTCGCTGTCCGCGATCACTGGGCTGCCGGTGGAGATTGTGAATGTGCGGGCGGGGCGAGCTAAGCCGGGGTTGCAGCCTCAGCATTTGACGGCGGTCAAGGCAGCGGCGGAGCTTTGTGGGGCGGAGTTGGAGGGGGCTGGTGTTGGCTCGACTCGGTTCTCGTTTACGCCGAAGCACGAGGTTCGGGCGGGGGAATATAAATTCAACATTGGGACGGCGGGGTCGGCTCCGCTGGTGGCTCAGACGATTTTGATTCCGTTGGCCTTGACTGGACTTCCCTCTTCGGTGTCGATTCTTGGTGGAACGCACAACCCGATGGCGCCGACCTCGGACTATTTGGAGCGCGTTTACGCGCCAGCTTTGATGGAGATGGGTGTGAGCGTTCGGATTTCCTCGCCCCGAGCTGGGTTTTATCCGGCCGGCGGTGGTCGAGTTGAGTTCGAAGTGACGGGCGGCTCGGAGCTGTTTCCAGTGCGGCGGGTGGAGCGGGGGGCTTTGCGGAAGTTGGAGGCGATTATTACAACTTCTGGGTTGCCGGACTCTGTGTTCAACCGTGCACGGGTGTTGCTGGAGGAGCGGTGCGATGGCGTCCGGATTCTGCGCGAGGAGAAGGAGTCGAACGGGCCTGGGGCCGCGGTTGTGATCGTGGCCGACCATGAGAGTGGGTCCGCTGGTTTTGCAGGATTGGGGGCGCGCGGGAAGACGATGGAGAAGGTGGCGGAGGAGGCTCTGGACCAGTACCGGCTATGGCGGAGGAGCGGGGCTGCGGTGGATGAGCATCTGGCGGACCAGCTTGTGTTACCGGCCTTGTTTGCTTCCGGCGAGAGTTCATGGACGACTCCGGTTGCTACGGAGCACTTGCGGACGGTGCTTTGGGTGGCAAGTCAGTTCGTGGAGATTGTGTTTGAGGTTGGGGAGACGGTTGTGTTGCGGCGGGTGTAAGAAAAAGCAAACGGAACTCGGATCGCGGCCTTGGAATAAATTCCGAGTTCCGCGTTCCGAGCTCCTGGTTTGCTTTTCTGTCTTAACTGATCCGATCCGCGATGGACCGGCGGATCATAGCGTCGGCGATTTCGTCGCCGCTTGGGTTGTAGGCCCCTGCCTCGATCCTCGTCCTTAGGTCTGCGATCAGCTCTTCGCGATCTGGCATTGCGATCACCTCAGCAGTCACGTGCTGTATAAGATCGGCATTCTCCTCGCGATTCTTGAGAGCCGCTCCGAGGTCTGCGATGTCGTTGACGATGGCATAGTGCCCGCTCTGGATCTTCTTGATTTCAATGTCTGATATACGCATGGATATTTACCTACCTTTGCGAATGTCAAACAGGTATCCCGGCTGTCTCCGTCCGCCGCCCTTCGACGGAAATTGAGACCCTAGGCTTTGCGTGATCGGAGTCGCCTCCGTCGTGCCTTTTTCTGTCGGCTATTCTGCCTGCTGTCTTAGTTGTCGGCACCCCTTCCACTTTCCTCAGGGTTTTTTCTAAGTTTTTTTGCTGGGTTGTTGGAATTCTTTTGTGGCGGTATGAATCGTGCTGGAAATCCGAATGGCTCTGGGCTTTAAGCTCTTGGCTCTTGGCTTTCGGAAGTGCACTTTTCGTGCCGTTCGATGCCGGGTGACGCGCAGCTGGTTCACCACGATTCCAATTGTCTATTTTTGAAGATGGGAGCCGGCACGCGACATAAAGACGCGGCTACGGCGGCGGCTTGAAAGCGTGTGGTTTAGGCTATCTTTTATTTTCCCTAGTGAACCAAGTTTTGCCCCGCCTCCGAAACCCCATCTAAATCCCACGTTCTCCGGAACCTCCACCCCCGGACCCTTGGAAGCCGCGACCTAGCAAGCGATTTCTGTTAGAGCATGTGGCGCGGCGGGTCCGACCCCTCCCCCTCCGCTCCTTCGTCGCGCAAGGGGATGGGTGGCGTTGTCTCTCATCCGCGTAAAATGCGGGATAGAAACAAGGAGACTTAGATGCCTAGGTACGTACGACTCGGAGAGCTGCCCCGCAAACACCATATTCAGTTCCGCAAGCCCGATGGAGGGCTGTATGCGGAGGAGCTGTTTAGCACGCGAGGGTTTAGCGGGCCCATGTCCACGCTTTACCACCACTACCTCCCGACTGAGGTCCAGAGCTGGGAAGACAAGGGCGAGATCAAGGTGGACTTTATGGAGCACGAGCCGCTCCGCCACAGGCACCTCAAGACGAAGGCGATGAAGCCGTGTGGGGACGCCATTTCTGGCCGCATCCCACTCATGGGCAACTCAGATGTGGAGTGGAATCAGGTCTGCGTGGCCGAGCAGATGGATTACTACTACAAGAATGCCGAGGGCGACGAATTGCTTTTCATCCACGACGGCGAAGGCGAGATGGAGTCGCTGTTCGGAACGGTCGAGTTTCACCCGGGCGACTATTTGGTGATTCCGCGCGGCACCATCTACAAACTGAATTTCAACAAGCTTCCGGTGCGGATGTTGGCGATTATCAGCCACGGCCCGATCGAGGTTCCGAAGCGGTATCGAAACGAATATGGCCAAATGCTGGAGCATGCACCTTACAAAGAACGCGATTTCCGGCCGCCGACGACCTTGGTGACCCACACGGCGCGGACGGAAACACAGGTGCTCATCCGCGCTCGACACCATTACACGATGTACACGTACCCCTACAACCCTCTGGACGTGGTTGGATGGGACGGTTACGTGTTCCCATACGCGTTCAACATCAACGACTTCTCGCCCATCACCGGCAAGCTCCACATGCCGCCGCCCATCCACCAGACCTTCCAGGGCCAAGGCTTCGTAATCTGCTCGTTCTGCCCGCGGATGCTGGACTGGCATCCGGAAGCGGTGCCCATTCCCTACAACCACTCCAACGTGGATTCGGACGAGGTCTTGTATTACTGCAACGACAAGTTCGGTTCTCGCCGTGGAATTGAGGAAGGATCGATCACGCTGCACCCGCTTGGCATTCCGCATGGCCCTCAGCCCGGCGCGGTTGAGGCTTCTTTGGGGGCGACCAAGACGGATGAGCTTGCGGTGATGCTCGATACGTTCCATCCTCTGAAGCTCACGAAGGATTCGGGGGCGCTGGAGGATAAGGAATATTGGAAGAGCTGGCAGAAGCCGATCGATCCTCAGGGCACCAAGGGCGTGCCGCAGACGACCGGGGATTGATCGATCTCGGATCTGGAGGGACCTGACCGTAAATTCGGAATGTTGGTACAAACAATCCTCGTTTCCAGTCAGGTCCCTCGACTCGGGGACTCGCTCCGGATGACAAACTTAACCGGCAATAGTTCCAGAGCTTACGCAGCTACGGTGGCTTCAACTTCGATGTGGATCTTCACTTCGTCGCCCACCGCGAATCCGCCCGCTTCAAGGACTTGGTTCCAGGTGAGGCCCCATTGTTTGCGAGAGATCTCGATGTGAGCTTGGGCGCCTATTCTTGTCAGGCCCCAGGGGTCTTGGATTGGATCGGTGGCCTCGATGTCGAGGACGACGGGGTGGGTTTGGCCCGCGATAGTGAGGTCCCCGGCCGCCTTGTAGTGGTTCGGAGCGACTTCGGTGACCTGCGTGCTCTTAAAATTGATCTCTGGATATTTTTCCGTGTCGAGAAAATCCGCCGACTTGAGGTGATTGTCCCGGTCGGTGTTTTGAGTCGTAATCGATGTGGCGTCGATGTTGGCCTCGAAATAGGTCAGTTTGCCGTTTTCGGTCTTCGCGGTACCGGTCAGCTTTTCGAAGTGCCCCTTGACGCTGAGAAGCCCGAGGTGGCGGACAGAGAACTGGACATCCGAGTGAGTCGGGTCGAGGTTCCAGCTAGTTAACGAGTCTTTAAGTTGTGCGATTGCGGCCATGTTTTAGATAACTCCTTTTGATGTTAACGACATTCTATCACGAATAGTTCCATATCGAATCATTTCTGTCAAATGATTCGGTTCGGTTCCGAGCACTTTCGGCGTCTCGAACGTGCTTTAAGGAATGTCGCCTTTACTTGTTAGGCCATCTGAGCACTGAACTTGTTTCCCACGAAGTCGTTTGAGCGCCGTAACATGAATAGGTTTATCTCGTTAAGAACTCCCGCTATCGTGCTTGGAGCTTTGGTATTCGGAGCGCTTTCGCTCGCTCAAGGTGGCGGTGCGGGCGCCCGTCAAGGCCGTGGCTTCGGCGGCGGGTTTGGCGGCGGTAGAGGCAACAACACAGCCTTCCTGCTCCGCAGAACGGACGTCCAAGCGGATCTTGGCATTAGCGCAGACCAGAAGTCGAAGCTAGACGATCTCATGACCTCCATGCGCGGGCAGAGATCGCAAGGCGGAGCAGGCGGAGGCCAAGGCGGCGCTGGGGGTGGAACTCCTCCGACGGATGCCGAGCGACAAGCACGGCGCGCCGAGATGGAGTCCCGCATGGCCGAGATGCAGACGAAGATAAACGCGATCCTCACCCAACAGCAAGCAGGACGGTTGAAACAGATTTCCCTCCAGATTCGCGGCAATATGGCGCTCACGAACTCGGACACTCAAAAGGAAGTTGGTCTCAGCGGCGAGCAAATAGCCAAGATCAAGAGCCTTCAGGATAAGATGCAGGAGGCTTCTCAGAGCGTCATGGAAAAGATGCAGAGCCAGTCGATCACTCGCGAGCAAGCTATGGCGGCGTTCAAGACGAATTCGGAAGCGATGAACAACGAGATCGGCAAAATCCTGACGGCCGGCCAACTAGCCAAATTTAAGGAGATGCAGGGCGCGCCCTTCAAGGCAGATCCTGCTGAGTCACAACGTGGCGGATTCGGCGGCCGAGGCGGACGTGGCGGCGGCGGCGGCGCGGGCGGCCTTTAAAGGTCTCTGAAGGAAGAATCCGGAGCTAAGTTGAGAGCACGCAAAGAAAGGGGATCGCGTAGGCGATCCCCTTTCTTATGCCCGGATAATTTGAAGTTTGCTGACTCGTTATTGAGCGGCTGAGGCGGTTAAGTGAAGGCAACATCGCCTAGGAAGGCGATGCTACGTGGGAGCTTAAGGCTTCGCGCCGGCCTTGATCCAGTTCTCAATGGTGGAGATCGACGCCTCGGAGAGCGCTGCCCGGCGCGGCGGCATCTGTCGCACGCCTTCAACTCCTCGCAGGGCCTGGACGAGGACACTGTGCTTGGGCGCGCCTTTCTTTACGATGGGTCCGTCGTCCCCGCCCTTCATCACTGCCTCATAGCTTGAGAGGTCGATTCCACCCCTCGCGCGCTCGCCACCATGGCAACCAAGGCAGTTTGTGGCGAAGATGGCTTCGACGTCCTTAAAGGCCGGAGCGGCAGGTTTTGGGGTTGGGTTTGCAGGAGCGGTCGACTGAAACCCCAAGCAAGCAAGAGCAAGAGCGGCGACTGTAAATGTAAACGTCAGCTTCAAAAAATGCACATCCTTTCGGCCAGGTTAACGGCGCGTAAACCGGCGATAACGAACGGTAACAAGGATTGTTCACGCGATCCTTACTCTTGAAGCGTGAGCGGATTTCAAAAATTAAATCGGCCGGTAACAACGATGAGAGGTGATCTACGTTCGGAGCTCGGCCCGAATGGTAATTACGCAGCTTTGCGTCCAATGTTCGCCAATGGCGCCTACTTTCCTCCGAAAATACAAGAGGGCCTCGCACGAGAACTGATCGATATCGCACAAATAGGTGCAGAATCACCTCGGAAGCCAAAAGCTGCATAGCGCACTGCGGCCCCGAGTTAACGATGAGCACATTTGGAGGAGCGGCTTCTAGGCCGGACTTTGAGACGGCTGTCCTTGGTGAATTGGGACTGCTCTATCGCGTTGCGAGACGGCTGGCAATGAACTCCACCGACGCTGAGGACCTGGTCGGTCAAACCCTCTTTTCTGCAGCAAGGTCTTGGGAAGGATTTGATGGCAGGCATACGCGAAGCTGGCTGGTGACCATCCTCAAGAACCAGCATTTGAAGTCCATTCGGCGCAAGGCGAGTCGGCCGAAGACGGTGTCCATCGACGATGGCGGGGAGCTCAGCCAAGGGAGCTTGGATGCAGAAATCGATCGAAGAGCCTTCGTTGATGACATTCTTCGGGAACTGGATGAGCTTCCGGAGGATTTCCGAATTGCAGTGGCGCTCTGCGACGTTGAGCAGATGAGCTACGAGGACGTGGCTGCCGCCTTGGATATTCCGATAGGAACGGTCCGATCGCGTCTCTTTCGCGGGCGGCGGTTGCTCAGAGAAAGGTTAAAGGCATGGCCATCCGACTACACGGCCGTTGATGGGGCTGACGGTAAGGGTAAGGAATGAGACTACACAGAGATAACGGTTCGGATGAGCCTTGCCGGCATATGGAAGGGCCACTCAACAAGGTTGCGGACGGTACCGCGCGTGGGCTCGGGCTATGGTACACGCTGTCGCACGTAGCACACTGCCCGCAGTGCAGGCGGTTTCTGGAGTCACTGAAGGCCATGATCGGGAAGCTGCACCGTGCCCGGGAAGTTGAGCCAAGCGAGGAGAGCGTGCAGCGAATGCTCAACGCGTATAGGATGTCGGCGCCGCCCGGAGGATGATACGTGACCGGGGTGAATAAGGTGAAAGGGTCCGTTGCACTTGGCTTTTCGACTTTAGTTATATCGGACTCCGACCTATATCGCTTACCTGTAGATATTGTGGGCTAATTCGCGATCTCAGCGTCTATAGGAATAGCGCCGGAGCCAAAGGAGTAATAATAGATACATGAACTTGTTCGAGCCGACCCATTTGTTAATCTTGCTGGCGGTTGTCTTGTTACTGTTCGGGGGCAAAAAGATTCCTGAGCTCATGCGCGGAGTTGGGCAAGGCGTCGGTGAACTTCAGAAGGGCTTGAATGAGGCTAAGACCAAGCTAACGGTGACCGATCAGGAACCGGTGCAGCCGAATCCGGCCGTTGAAGCTTCCAAGTCGACACCGGTGCAGTCGACAACGGTCGAAACGCACGTTTGACGACGATAGGTCGTAAATCGTAAATCGTAAATCGTCGGACAGCCTTTTACGGTCTGTGAAGCCTGTCTCGCTCGGGAGCGCTGAACGCTTCCTGAATAATTGCTTCCTTTATGCTGCTCCGGCAGACCCGAGCGCAGAATGGATTGGTGGCATTTCCTGATGCTGTGATTTAATAGAGCGAAGCCGCCATGCCGCGATTACTGACCAAAAAGCTGCTTTCTGAGGCACACGTTGCCACTCGGCCGATGCCCGATCGGACAGTGGCGGCGATTCTTCGATCGGTGCTGCTAGCTTCCAACGAAGGAATATTGGTCACCGATTTGGACCACCGTTCTTTGGCTGTCAACCAGCGGTTCGGCGAATTGTTTCACGTCATTCCGGAGGAGGCAGTTTCTATGGAGCCGGAAGAGCTCCGGAAGCGGGTCTATCCACGATTACGAGACCCGAGTGCCTGGCGGAGTCAGCTCGATGAGATCTACTCCGACCCTCAGCGCACCCACGAAGATGAATTGGAGATACTGGGCGACCCTCCGATCTGGCTGATGCGGTGGACGGGGCCGATTTTGGACGACAACCACCAGACCGTGGGCCGGTTGTGGCGCTTTCGAGACATCTCGGGCCAGAAGCGCCGGGAGCGGATGCAGAACGTGCTTATGGAGATCAGCACCTGCCGTGACGCGGATCCGGCAAAGGTGTGCAAGCTCGTTGTAGAGCGGCTGTCAGCCTTCTATAAGTCCAGCGCCATTCTTTCCATTCGAGACGGTGACCGCATGGTCTTTAGGGAGATGGCGGGAATGCCGATTCCATTCAATCTCGCGAAGTCCAACAAAGTCCGCAACGCCTACTGCCAGATTGCCTTGGAAACAGTCAAACCACTGCTTGTTCAAAACGGACGGCAACATGCGACTCTGTGCAAGATTCCTCCTGCAATCTTAGGATTTACTCGCTACCTAGGGGTACCAATTTGCGACCGCCGTGGTGACCCCATTGGCACTCTCTGCATTATGGACGGGCGTTCCGAGATTCCCTTGGATGCGGACGACGAGCAGTTTCTTTCCATGATGGGCCTCCGCGTAGCAACTGAGCTGGACCGAGAGCATCTGTACCTGGAGCGTACGTCAGAGCAGCGTGCCGTTTTGGATCAACAAAAGCTCGATTTGTCAGAGACCCACAAAGTTGTCACCTCCATGAACCGGGCATTCGAAATGGCAGGCGAGACAATGGCCACGGATGCCTTGCTTGAGTCGCAGGTTGCATTGCTTCGAGGGCTGTTGGGTTACGAGTCCGCGACTCTCCTCCTCCCTTCAGAGAACGGTTCACTGCGGGGATATTTTGCTACGGGAAAAGTGATGACGCCGACCTTATGCCGGCTCGAACTGGGCGAAGAGCCTGCAATCCGATCCCTCGTGAACGCTGAACACGGCCTCCGGCCTTTACAGATTCAATTTGAATCAAACTCAACCGGACCGGTGTCCGAGTTGCTCAGTGCACGCTTCCTTGCCGTCGCTTCCCTGCCCGTTGCCGGCCAGACGAACGGTCTACTCGCCCTCGGGAGCCGACTCGCCCCTGCTTACCAAGATCATCGCCATCAGGTGTTGCTCGAGGCGCTTGTCGACCAGGTCTCCTTGCTCTTAACCGCTCACACGCTGCAACGGGACCTCGTTGAAACACACGACGAACTCAAAGCTACGCAACAGAGACTGGTCCAATCTGAGAAGTTGTCCGTCGTTGGCACTTTGGCGGCGAGCATAGCCCACGACATTCGAAACATCGTGTCATCGCTCGCATTGGAGTGTTCCCTAGGAGACGTTGACCCAACTGCAGCTTTGGCGAACGTTCGCCAGCAACTTGACCGATTCGCGGTGCTCGCCCATCGCCTGTTGTCCTACGCCAGGCCCAAACTGATCGCGCGCGAGCCGGTCGAGCTTAACGAGCTCATTCGGCGCGTGGTCGCGCTGACCGACGCGCAAACCCGGGTGAGTGGGGTCAGGCTGACATGCGATCAGTGCAGCGAGTCAGTTGATGTTCTGGCCGACTCTAGCCAGACCGAGCATCTGTTTGTGAATCTCGTGTTGAACGCAGTTCAGGCCATGCGATCTCGTGGCGGCCAAATCTCTATCACCACCTCCGTCGGCGGCTCGTTAGCGACAGTTCGTGTCGAAGACAACGGGCCCGGAATTCCGACTGAGGAACTGACCCGAATCTTCGAGCCCTTCCATTCGACGAAGCGGGAGGGGTTCGGCTTGGGGCTCTATAGCTGCAAGCGAATTGCGGAGGAGCACGGTTGGAAGTTGTCTGTCCGCAGCGAGGTGGAGCGTGGTACGAGCTTTGAAGTTGCGATCCCCTTTAGCTCGGAGGGACCTTGATGCCCGAGAAAGTCTTGATCGTCGACGACGACCGATTTCTGCTGGAAAACCTCAAGCGTTTGCTGCAGCGTGAAGGCTACGCGGTGACGTCGGCCACAAGTGGAGAGGATGCCCTGGAATACATCGCGGTTGAGCCATGCGACCTTATGATTCTTGATCTAGGTCTGCCGGGGGTGGACGGGCTCAGCACCTGCAGGAGGCTTCGCGGTAAGCATAACTTTCCCGTGATCATGCTTACGGCCCGCAGCGATGCGATGGACAAGGTCATAGGCTTGGAGGTTGGCGCGGACGACTATTTGACCAAGCCTTTTGAACCAATTGAACTGCTCGCAAGAGTCCGTGCGCATTTGCGGCGCAGCCGGGATTATCAAAGGACGGGGGAAGTCTCGGAGCCAAACATCTACGTTGGCGAACTGCTCGTGGACTTTGGGAAGCGGGATGTTTTTGTGGGAGGCCAACCGGTCGAGCTGACAACGAGAGAATTTGAGTTGGTCGGACATCTTGCCCGGAATTTGGGACGGGTCGTGCCGAGAGAGTCGCTGTTTGAGCGCGTTTGGGGCTACGACATGTCGTTCAACAGCAACAGCCTCGAGGTGTACGTTTATCGCATTCGGAAAAAGATCGAGGCCGATCCGAACAACCCGCGGTACATGAAGACAGTCCGCGGGTTTGGATATTCGCTGAATGCTTGATGCGCCGTGCTTGTCATCGGGCGATTGGGGTCGGTAAGTAGTAAGTGGTAAATGGTAAATGGCCGGGTGGGCCGGTGCCATTTACCATTTACCCTTTACCATTTACCGACATACAATCGCGCCAGTCGTCAAACGCGCTCTGCCTTACTTAACCGGGCCGACTACGATGACGGTGAACGAGCCAGGGACCATTTGGCGGCGGCGGCGCTCTCCGGCACCGGGTGGCGGGGCGTTGGGATCAGGAGGAGCGAATTGTGCCGTAACCAGGTAGAGACGATGAGATTTCGTATCTAAATCCATCGTGCGCGCTCCGGCCTGGGTTGGCACGGTCTGTGTCTGGTAGGTGCCATCCGCCTGTCGTTGCAAAACGGACACGGTGCCGTCCTGACCATTGGAGCTGAACGCCACGTTCCATTTAGGATCGTAGGCTCCCGCATCGGGACCATCACCGATCGCGACAGTCGTCACCATCTTGTTTGCCAGCCCGTCGGACACTGCCATGAGTTTGTCGCACGTGGAGTAAACGAGGTGCCTTTTTGCGTCAAGTGCGATGCCGGAAGGACCGTCAGCCGGAGCAATGGACCAACTTGCGATCTTTTGTAGGGTCTTAGGATCAAATCGCTCAACCTCGCTCTTGTCTTCAATGTTCACATAGACATTGCCCTTGTCGTCCGAAACAGGCGCCTCGGGCCGGCCCTCAAGCTTGACGGTGCCTACAACCTTATCGGTTTTGACATCGATCGCGGTCATATCACCGCTTCGGCCATTACACGTGAAAATTCGGTTCGAGAACTTATCGTACAGAATGGCATCCGGGCCTGTGCCAACCGCGACGCTCCCCAGGGTCTTGAATGTCTTCAGATCGAAAACGGTGACCGTGTTGTCACGGCCGTTGCTTGTGTAGCCCTTCCCTGCCTTGTCGGCAAAGGCTGCGCCGTGCACGCCGTTTGTGTTGGGAATGTCTCCCGCAACTTTGCCGGTGTGGGTATCGACGACCATCATGTGCGTCCCGCGCGATAGATAGAGCATATGGTTGGGGCTGTCCATTGCGACATAGTCCCAGCCTCCATCACCGCCCACCTGCCACTTGGCAACCACTCCATACTTCGGAATTTCCGCATGAACGGTTGCCGCGCAAACCGTCAATCCAACAAGAAACAATAAACCCTTCCTCATAACCCAAGCAGATACGCGGGTCAGCGGTAAATGTTCAGTTGTGCCGGAAAAAATGTGCCGCCTCCCGTTTGACCTAACGGGGGCGGCTTTTGAGGAGGTTGGAGGGCTCTACTGATGTTTGCCTGCAGAGCTCTCCGATCGCTCAGGCGTGCTGACTTCTCTTATCTTCCGATAAGTATAGGTAAGAAGCTAGATAACTTACTACTTTCTAAGCAACTCGTCTATCCGGAGAGGCTCTTCCAGTTGGGCCGCTGCTTTGCCAAAAAGAACATCGAATTTGGCCCCGCCCGTGTACGACGTGTCAAGCGAAATCTTGCCGTGCCTGGACTCGACAAGCCTTTTGCAAACCGAAAGGCCAATGCCGAATCCCCCGGACTGCCGGCTACGCGCGTTGTCCTCGCGCCAAAACCTTTCAAATGCGGTCTGGGGCGCACCGGCTTTAATGCCCGCTCCCTCGTCTCGGACGCTCACCATCGTGATGCCGTCCGACTCCTGCACGGTGATTTCGCAGCAACTGCCTGGTGGGCTGAATCGCAGTGCATTGTCCAGGAGATTGTCTAAGACGCACGAGATCTCCTCGCGCAGAATATTGGCGTTTGCCGGTCCGCTGTTAACTTCCAGCCGGACTCTCTTGGCCACAAATCGATCTAGCCAGCGGGAAGCTACTTCCCAGACGGCGGGCTCGATATTCAAGGAGGGCGCCGATGTGTTCTCCGGGCGCGCACTCTCCAATAGCGCTTCCGAGAGCCTTGAAAGCCGGTCCACCTCTTTAAGCAGCGCTTTCATGGTCTTAAGGTACTCATCTGGGGTGCGCTCCGCCATTAAGCTGGTTTCAATCTTTCCGCGCATGACGGTAAGAGGCGTCCGGATCTCATGAGCCGCATCGGCTGCAAACTGTTCTTGTGCCCGGACGGCTTCTTCAATTCGAGAAAGCAACGCGTTGAGCTGCGCTGCGAAAAGGCCAAATTCGGCGGCGTCGGCCACATCGATTCGCGCCGTAAAGTCGCTGCCTCCGATTGCCGCTGCCTGGAACGAGATATCTTGAAGCGGCCGGAAGGTGGCCTTTGCGCTCTGCCAAGTAACGAGCGCAACCATTCCTACCAATATGGGATAGAGAAGCATGAGGGCCAGGATCAACTGATGCAGCCGGGCAGTCCACGCGGTCCAGTCGAGATATGCGACGATGATCTTCCCATTGACCCGCGCCGTTTCATACATGATTGCCTTGCCGCTCTTGGAAGCGAGGCCAAATCCGGAAGGAGTCTGAGACTGATTTGCTCCGAAGCTGATCGGCTGCCCGCTCTTGAACACCTTGAGGACAGCGCCCCCGTTGCTGAGGTCCCAATCTCCCTGATCAACAGGGCGACCGGCTTTGATGTCCGCCTCGGCGGCATGAATTCCCGAATCTAGATATGTTTTGGCTCTCTTGAGCTCCGAATCTCGAAGAAACATCCAGATTCCAAAACAGACGAGGGCAAAGACGACTGCAACGGTTCCGGAAGCGGTTAACGTAAGTCGTATGCGATGGCTAGCTCTCATCCGGTTCCTGGCTCGAGAGGACGTATCCGGCGCCACGTTGAGTGTGAATCAACCGTGTCGCGCCGCCCGCCTCCAGTTTATTTCGTAGGTAGTTGATGTAAACCTCGACCGTATTCGGGTCTCGGGTCGCATCGTCTCTCCATACGTACGCCAGAATATCTCGCTTACTTACCGGCTGTCCTTGCCGCTCCAAGAGCAATTGGAGCACCGAGAACTCGGTGGGGGAAAGGTAAAGGGCTCTTCCGCTTCGATCCACCGTGCGTCGAAGGGTGTCCATCGAGAGATCTGCGGCAGTCAGCACGTGATTGCGTGATCTCCTGGCCAATGCTCGGACTCTGGCCACGAGTTCTTCAATCCGGAAAGGTTTCGCCAGGTAATCGTCGGCTCCTAAGTCAAGCCCTGCAACCTTGTCGCCCGTTTCGTTGCGCGCGGTCAGAAGCATCACAGGTGTCTGAACGCCCTGCAACCTGGCCGTCTTGAGGACGGCTAAACCGTCCATGCCGGGCAGCATGATGTCTAAAAGGGCAACGTCAAATGGTTGGCGAACGAGCTCGTGCAGCCCGTCAGGTCCGTTGGAGCAAACAACAACCTCACAGCCCGATTCTTCGAGAGCTTGCTGCAGAAATTCGCAAACACCCGCTTCGTCCTCCACCACTAAGACCCGCATCAAATTCGTTGAAATCAAGCTTGAACGCTTTTCGACTGGGTTCTGCTTAGACTTCATTAAGTCGCTGAAGGGTGGCGCCATCGGCTGCTGCGCAGGCCCGAGTTGAGTCCGATTCATGCGACGAGAACATTCAAGTTCCATGCCACTTGAATGGCAAGTCCCCGGATCTTTCCGACAAGTTTCACGCAGGGCCTGCGGAATCCGTTTTCAACAAGGTTGCCCCCCGGTTCAATCGGCCTGAATGGTAATCTTGACGAAGGGGAATCGGGAACCACTCCCAACCGTCAGAGAACAGATATGCTTAAAGTCACCTTAACGTCCCTAGTCGCTCTCGTCTCCGTTTGTAGCTTCGCCCAACGGGCGCACCCGGCAAAACCCGCCCATCCGATATCGGCCGCTCGGGCCGCGAGGGTTGCCCTCGCCAAGTATCCGGGCAAGGTCATCGGCAAGGTGGCCATGGAAGATGAAGAAGGAAAGTGGCAGTACAGCGTCAACATTCAAAGCGGAAAGGTTCTGCGTGAAGTTATGGTTGGGGCCGGCGATGGAAAGATTGCCGACGTCGAGGTGACAAACGCAAAGGCCGAAGCAAAGGAGAATGCTGCCGAGAAGAAGGCCGCCAAGCATAAGAAAGTCTAACTTGGCACTGTCTCATACGACCGAAATAAATGAGGGCAGATAATCCTATCCGCGCTTAGCGTCGCCCTGTCCCTGTCCCTGTGTCAGGGGCAGGCGCCTGCTTGGGATGCAACCGCTCTATTCAAGCGCTCGCTTGAGGTCAGCCCAGCGGCGACTTCCGCCCTCCAGACGGTTGCCCAAGCGCAGGAGCACGTGGCGGAGATTAACGCCCAACGCCGGATGCAGTTGACCTTTACCGGATCGGCCTCCGCAAATCGGGGCACGGAAAGCTTTCCTCCCACAAGCGCCGCCTTCAGCACCTTTCAGGGGACACTGAGCCTCCCCCTGCAGAATGGCCGGCGGTTGAGCGCGCAGGAAGCTCAGGCACTAGCGCAGCTCCAAGTCGCGCAGTCCAATCTCGCAAAAACCCGGCTTGATCTTGCCTTTCGGGCGAGCGACTCCTACCTTGGAGTGCTGCGAGCACGAGGCGCTGAACAGATCGCCCAGCAGACACTAGACCAGGCCCAGCGCCAGGTAGCAGACGCGCAAAAGAGGGTTGATGCGGGAGATCTCGCTCAATCGGAAGTCCTAAAGGCCCAGGTTCCGGAAGCGCAAGCCAGGGTCGCCCTTTCACGAGCGAAGAGCTCCGTAAGAGTCGCCGAGGAGTCTTTAAACAGCCTTGTCCGGGTCGACCTCTCGACAATTCCCACCGTTGCGGAAGTGGGGACTCTGCCTCCTTTGGACCTAACTCTAGACCGGGCCCATGCGGAAGCAAGGTTACGATCGCCCGACCTTCTAGCCGCGGACGCCAACGTGGCCGCAGCCCAAGCCGCCTTGGCTCAAGCTCGGCGAAGTCGTGATCTGGACCTGACTTTGCAGGCGTCGCATTCCCACACGACCGATCCAACTACTTACGCAAACCTGAGCACCCTGAATCTGAGCTTCAACTTCCCGCTGACGGACGGGGGCGTGGCAAAGCGCCAAGTGAATCAAGCGGTGTCACTGTTGAAGCAAGCCCAAGCCGCCCGAGACATTGCGCTTCAGCAGTTGGACTTGTCCGTAGAACAAGCCTATCTCGAGGTCCAGACGGACATGGCCAGTCTCGACTCAACGCGGGAGACTCTCAAGATTGCTGAGGACAGCTACCAAAAAGCGACGCAGGCATACAATGCGGGCTTGACCACCACGCGCGACGTTCTGGACGCCGGTGTTGCCCTTGCCCAAGCGCGCAACGATGTGAATTCAGCAATCTACGACTTGGCCCTTGCAAGAGCAAAACTTGATCAGGTCACCGGGACGGAGCCTAAGACTTGAACATCAAATATTGGCCGATTGCAGCCGTCGCGGTGTGCCTTGCCGGATGCGGCAAAGGAGCTGCGCCGGATGCTGCCGCCTCCCCTGGTGCGACACCGAAGCCGGTTGTCCAGGTAACGCTCGCAAAGGTGACGCGGGCAGATCTAAGGTCGACGGTCGCCGTTCCGGGCACGCTCGCTCCTCTTGCAAACCAGGAAGCAAAAGTTGCCCCATTGGTCGCAGGCCGCATCTTGAAAATGTACGTGAAAGCCGGTGACAGTGTGCGAAGGGGCCAGGTCATCGCCACGCTGGACCCGGGTCCCCTCCTCGGCCAAATCCAACAAGCGGAAGCCACCGTGAAAACGAGCCGGGCAACTCTCGCGCAGGCAAAGATCAACTTCCAGACGCAGGTCGCTTCTCAAAAGTCCGCGGTCGTGCAAGCCCGTTCAAATTTGCAGGCACAGCAGATCGGGCTTCAAAAACTATTGGCTGGTTCGCGGCCTCAAGAAGTGCAGCAGGCTCAAAGTGCAGTCACCAGCGCGGAGTCCTCGTTGCAAGCGTCAGAGCAAAACCTAAGCCGGTCTCGAACGCTTTTTAGCCAAGGCTTGCTGGCCCGAAAAGACCTTGAAGCAGCGCAGAGTGCAGAGGGTACGGCAAAGGCGCAACTGCAAAGCGCAGAAGCAGCACTTTCGCTTGCGAAGCAAGGAAACAGGCAAGAAGACGTCCAAGCGGGAAGGATAGCGGTGCGTCAAGCAGAAGAGCAATTGAAAGCTGCTCAACAACAGGAGAGTCAAAACGCTTCCGAGGCGCAAGACGTCCAGATTGCGCAGGGCCAAGTGGACAATGCGATCGGAGCTTTGAACGCGGCGAAGGCGCAACTCGCCTCTTTGACGATCCGCTCTCCACTCGACGGCGTGGTCATTGGAGCAACGCAAAATCCTGGAGAAGCGGTCGATACGGCAGGCACCATCGCCACGATCGTCAATCTCGCTTCGGTCCGGCTCCTTTTAAATGTTCCCGCGGTGCAAGTCACGGGAATCGTTCCGGGCCAAGAGGTTTTGTTTACGGCCGAATCCAATCCTAAGATCCAACACCATGCACGCGTATCCGTCATCAGTCGCTCCGTCGATGCGACAACCAACACGGTCCAAGTAGAAGCGTTGGCTCCGAATCCAGATCACTCGCTCAGAGACGATGGATTTGTCAAAGCCGAGATTGAAACCGCTTCCCATCCGAACGTGCTGGTCGTCCCCGTTGACGCGGTTGTGGATAAGGACGGCAAGAGCACCGCGTTCGTTGTCGGGCCCGATCATGTCGCCCATGCCCACGAGGTTCGGACCGGAGTTCGCCAAGGTTCCCAAATTGAGATCACGTCCGGACTCAGCGAGAGCGACCAGATCGTTGTAAAGGGAGCGTTCGAGTTGGACGACGG
>JANYLD010000167.1 GCA_025363835.1 Armatimonadota bacterium | reverse complement strand
GTTGGATCGGGGCAAGACGAGTCCGAATCGCGACAAGCCGGGTTGACGCCGGACCAATCGCCGGAGCCGGCGGAACCCCTCCAGAAGGCCACATACCCCTTTGTGTTGTTGGCGAAGAAAGACCACATGGCGGGTGCGTTGATCACGAAAAAGCCACGAGCCGGGTCATCGATACCGCGCTGTGAGCCTGCGATGAAGATGGTGCCGGAGGGGTCATCGATGTCTTCTGTTTTGAGCGGAAGAGAGATCGTGTAGTTGACTGCGTTTAGGTCCTGCAGCTTGTCTGCGGGGATACGCAGGGGTGCGAGGAACATGTAGTTGTATCCGTAATCCGGGAACCTTCCTTGGTTACGCCAGGTGGCGCCGTTTGGATCGTATGCACCGTCTCGCACGGAAAGCGGGTTGCGCTTGAAATATCCATGCGGGTCTCCTCGATTTGGGTCGACGAATATCTGAAGGCTCTTTGTATAAGGTGAGATTAGATTCACCCAGGTCCGGGTGGGCCGGCCGCCTGCTGCGTCCAGCGAGGGCAGATCTTGGGTGCCGGGGCCGGGGCTGTTGGTGGTCAGGTCCTTATCAGGGCGGTTCTGGAGCCTTGATAACGGCCCGTTGATTGTGGGGGGCAGCCTGTCATTGTAATCACCTGCATATATGAGGGCGGCGAGGGCGACTTGGCGCGCGTTCTGCGCATCTTGCCCCGAGTTCGGGGCCGTCGAGTAGTTCTTGATCCGGACGACGAGGAAGGCGAGGGTTGCCACGATGACGGCGATGAGGAGGACCTCGACCAAGTCAAGCCTCGCGCCGCCAT
The DNA here is from genome assembly GCA_025363835.1 of Armatimonadota bacterium. Lineage (GTDB taxonomy): Bacteria > Armatimonadota > Fimbriimonadia > Fimbriimonadales > Fimbriimonadaceae > JANYLD01. The sequence goes on along the minus strand of JANYLD010000167.1, from coordinate 3,610 downwards.
TCTCGACTGGTCTTGACTCTTCCGTTTGATTACTGGCCATAGTAGTTGCCATCGAAGTTCCAGAGATAGCGCTTCTTGTCCGTGATCACGGCGCCGGAGCCGAGCGATCCGGCAGAGCCGGCGATGGCGGTCTCGTAGTTGGTGCCCGCGGTGAGCGCTTCCGCCTTCATGTATTTCACGTGGCCGTCCACAAAGGTCGCGTTGGCGCCGCCGTTGTAGTGGACGGAGACAAAGTTGGTTGAGGTCGTCGGCTTGGAACAGGGGTCGGAGAAGTCGTTGCACGCGGTTTGCGTTCCGACCCAGTCCCCGGAGCCTTTTGTGCCGTTCCAGAAGGCGACGTATCCGTCTTTGTTGCTTGCAAACGCGGGCCACATGCCGGGGGCGTTGACGACGAAGAAGCCTCGGGCTTGGTCGGTTTGGCTTCGTTGAGAGTCTATGAAGAAAACGGTTCCTGAGGGGTCGGCGGCCTTATCCAAGTTGACAACTTCGGCGACTGCGTAGTTGATTGCGTTCGGCTCGTTTCTCTTGTCTTTGGGGATGCGAAGGGGGGAGAGGAACATGTAGTTCATGCCGTACATGGGGAAGCGGCCGACGTTTCGGTAGGTGCATCCTTGGGGATCGTAACCGGGTTGGCCTTGCGCACGTGGCTCGTTTGAGCCTTGCACGAAGTATTTGTGGACGTCCCCTCGGCCCGGATCCACATACAGTTGCATGCTCTTCAGGTACGGGTTGAGAAGCATCACCCAAGTGTCTGCCCTCTGTGCGCCAGCCGCGTCCTTCGACTCCAAGTCCTGAGTGCCTGGCCCTGGGCAGTTGACCGTGAGACGGCCGTCTGCGACGTTCTGAAGCTGGCTTAGCCGGCCGTTGATGGTGGGTACCATCCGGTCGTTGTTGCCTCCGCTGTACATGAGTGCGCCCAGTGCCACCTGCCGGTTGTTTTGGGCGTCCCACGATGTTCTAGCCCTCCTGCCGTTTCCGTGAGAGTAAACCGGCGCAAAGAGGACTCCGACTACGACGACGACGATCATCACGACGACGAGAATCTCGAGCATCGTAATCCCTTGATTCCTCTTTGCGCCTATCATTTCAAATCCCAGAGGTACTTCTTTCGGTCGACGATCACTGCACCTGAGCCGTCTGATCCGGCGACGGCGGTAGGGAAGGTGGTGCCTGCGGCGAGAGCCTCGGCCTTTGTGTACTTTACGTGCCCATCGAGATAGGCGACATTAGAGGCCGCGGGCGCGGGATTGAGCATGTACACAAAGCCGTAGGAGGGTTGAGGCTTTGTGCAAGGGTTGGAATCATCGGGGCAGGCGGTGTTCGTTCCGACCCAGTCGCCGGTGCCTGGGGTGCCGTTCCAGAAGCCGACGAGGCCGTTCGTTTCCTTTGCAAAAGTCGCCCACATGCCCGGGGCGTTGACTACGAAGAAGCCTCTTGAGGGATCGCTAAGGCTTGCCTGGGAGGTGGCGAAGAAGATGGTGCCGCTTGGGTCATCGGCTTCTGTCGACTTATGCGAGTCTGCGACGGCGTAGTTGATCGCATTTGGTAGGCCCCGCTTGGCTTTCGGGATACGGAGGGGCGAGAGGAACATGTAGTTGTAGCCGAACATGGGGAAGCGGTTCTGGTTGCGCAATGTCGCGCCCTCGGCGTCGTAGTTGGGGTCTCCGGGAGTGACGGCCTCGTGAGCCCAGATTTGGTGGGAGTCTCCTCGCACCGGATCTACGAAGAGTACTCTGGATTTGATGTAGGGAAGCATCAAGGTCGGCCATGCGAGCGTTGGCTCTCCGCCCGCTGCTTCCGGAGCGGGCAGCTCTTGGGTTCCGGGGCCGGGGCAGTTGATGGTGAGTTGGCCCTGCTTCCGGTTTTGCATTCGGCTGAGTTGGCCGTTGACGGTCAAGGGTAGGCCGTCGTCGTAGTCGCCCGCATACATGAGGGCGGCCAACGCCATTTGCCGGACGTTTTGGGCGCCTGCGCTCCCGCCGCCGGCCCTCCGAGGAGGTCTGTAGTTCTCGATCTTGACGACGATGAAGACGGTGGCCGCTACGATGAAGGCGATGAGGAGGACCTCGACCATGTCAAGGTCCGCGGGGCTCGGCTCTCGTTTACTTCTGTTCATTTGAGGACCTGTTGCTTCATGGCCGTTCGTACCATTGATAACGGCTGGTCGGTTTTTGGGTTGCGTAACGTTCGAATCGGGACTACACTGGTTCGCATGGCTTCGTCGCCCGCGCGCAAACTCAAGCACTTTCCCGGGGCGGTTGGGATGGATGAGGCTGGACGTGGGCCTTTGGCGGGGCCCGTGGTGGCGGCGGCGGTGGCTTTGCCGCGCGGTTTTGACTGTACGGGGATTCGGGACTCTAAGAAGTTGACTCCGAAGCAGCGGGAAGAGCTTGCAGTGCGCATTAAGGCGGAGGCGGCTTGGGCGGTTTGCGCAGTCGAGGTTGAAGAGCTCGACCGGCTGAACATTTTTTGGGCAAGTATGGCTGCGATGCGGCGGTCTTTGGAGGCTTTGCCGGTGACGCCGGGCAAGGTGTTTGTGGACGGCAACCGGATCCCGCCGGATATCAAGCTGGACTGCCAACTGGAAGCGGTGATCAAGGGCGACGACCGATTGGCGTGCGTGGCGGCGGCGTCCATTATCGCAAAGACGACTCGCGACAGGCTTATGCGGCAGTACGCGCTAATTCATGCGGGGTATGGGTTTGAATCGCATTTCGGCTATAGCTGCCCGCAGCATTTTCAAGCATTGCGAGAATTGGGTCCATGCGCGATTCACCGTCGCTCGTTCGCGCCCGTTCAGGAGGCTTTGCAGGGATGCCTAGTGTTCGCCGATTAGGGGCCGACGCGGAGGACCGGGCGGCGGACTATCTGCTCGAGAAGGGCTTTACGATTGTCACGCGTCGATTTAAAGCTCGGCGGGGTGAGATCGATTTGGTGGCTTTGGATGGCGATGTTTTGGTGTTTGTCGAGGTGAAAGAGCGTTCTCGGGGCGGGAGTTTGGCGGAGGCCTCGGTGAGTTTGATGAAGGCGAAGCGGATGGGGATGGCGGCCGACCAGTACGTGCGGGCGAACGGTGAGTTGGAGCGAGTGGTCCGGTTTGACCTGGTTTGCTTTGATCCGGATGGTGTGCGGCATCATGTGGATGCGTTTCGGCCCTCGTTTGAGGAGTGATTACATGTGCTCGTGCAACGTCTGGTCTGCGATCGGTGGCATGTCGCCATAGATGGGAGGCGCTATTGGGGGTTGGCCCGCTTGCGCTCTTGGATAGTTGCCGGCGAGGCCCATGAGGGCTTGGATTCTTGCCTGGGTGGAGGGGTGGGTGCTGAAGAGGTCGGTGGCGCCCAGGTTCCGAAGAGGGTTGACGATGTACATGTGCTGCGTGGCGCGGTTTGCTTCTACCAGGGGGGCGGGATCGGTGGCGATTTTCTGGAGGGCGCTGGCGAGGGCTTCCGGGTAGCGGGTGAGCTCGGCGCCGGAGGCGTCGGCGAGGAATTCGCGTTGGCGGCTAATCGCCATTTGGAGGAGGAGGGCGGCGATGGGGGCGATGATGGATAAGATGAGCGCAATGATCATGAAGATCCCGGCCAATCCGTTGTTGCTGTCGCGACTG
>JANYLD010000136.1 GCA_025363835.1 Armatimonadota bacterium | reverse complement strand
TCTGCGCGATCGGCATCAAGGTCAAACGCTGGGTCTCCATGCACGGTATCGCCCTCAACTGCAACAACGACCTCTCCCCCTTCAACCTGATCGTCGCCTGCGGCATCAAAGACCACGGAGTCACCAGCCTCACCGAGGAAGTAGGAAGGGAAGTCACCACCAAAGAAATCAAGCCGATCCTAACCCAATCATTTGCCGAAGTCTTCAATCTCGAATTTTGAGGACACACAGGTCACTCCGAGGGGCAACTTATCATAAAGCTAATCAGCCGCGTAGGTTACGACGCGGACTTTCATCTGGCACAGGTTCGTGGTTTCAACGCTAATGTGTAATTGTCATCCCGAAGGCGACAAGCGAAGCCGAGCCGAGGGACCTTAATGCAATCACTTCTGACTACAACAGCACCCCCCTTCCCGCTCCGACGATTTACCATTTACGATTTACGATTTACAAGCGAAGCCCTAATACCCCGTCTGCTGCGGATACCGCGGATAAGCCCCCGGATCGCCCGCCATCGGAGTTGGAACGATTCCCGTAATCAACAAGGCGATGGCCACAAACAAGATTCCCCCCGTCAGTACCACCCCAAAACCACAACCAAACAGACCCAAGCAAGCCATCAGATCCGCCGCAATGAAATAGCCCAGATAAGAAAACGGTTTCGCCATGAGGCGTTTCATGCTCGAACCTACCGCTTCCCCCAAACTCAAATTGAGTCCTACCATGGTCGGCACGATCAGAAGAGTAAGAAACCCGATGATCACAGAAACCAGAAGGTTGGGCAAGCCAGCCCAAAGCGGTCCCAACAGCTTCTGGAACAGCACCCCAGAGGCCACCGTGAGCGACCCCACTACAAACTGCAAGGTCGCCGCCGGTATGAAGTAACGGGTCGCCGCGGACATCCCGCTCATCGGGTCGGTCTCATGCCGGAGAACCTTAAAAACGACGCCGTAAACGCCCGCCGTGAGAGGAGCCATGATCAACGCGCCCGCTAGGGTGGCCGCCATCTGGGCCACAAGCATGTCCGTGGGACCCACCGGTTTCGGCTGAAGGAAGTTGAACCCCTGGAAGATCGCGACTCCTATATACGTGACGAAGATTGCCAACGCGCCAAACATCAAGATCGCCATCAACCCCACAAACGTCCCCAACCGGGCCATCACCAGGTCCCACGCATAGCGCAACAACCGAACCGTAGGCTCATTGTTGGGGGCATTAGAAAGAACAGGAGGCTCCGTACCAAACGCTTGCATCTACATCATTGTAGTTGAGGTTCTGGAAAATACGGTTTCAAGATGTGAGATGTGAGATGTGAGATGTGAGGTGTGAGATGTGGGATGTGGGATGTGAGATCGACATCCAAGACCTACTGGACCCAGTGGACCTGAAAGGCGCCCAAAGCCCAGAGCCCGAACTTCAATACGTCCATAGGTCCAATCCGTCCAATTAGCCCAATCCCCCTCCACGAACCTCCGCCACACCCAGATCTCTCCACGTCCGAACAATCCCAAAGGGATTGCGTCCCCCAGCCCAGGGTTGCGAGTCCCCGAGCTACCCTGGGACACCAAATCGCGTCAATTCCAACCCCAAAGCGGGTTGCGTTCCGTTCCGAAATTAAGCCAACGTCATCGAGGAGCTGCGGCACCCAGCCCGCCTTGCCCAACCGTCCAATTGCGCGGCTACGCCACCCGGCCAACTCCGCCCGCATTCTACGCACAAACGCCAAATCCACTCTGCGCCTCTGCGTTCTCTGCGACTCTGCGTGAAATCCCCTCCGCGAACCTCCGCCTCCCCCGCGTGAAATCCCGGAGCTCGAAAGCGAACACCCGATCACCCGACCGCCGTATCGCCCCGCGGATAAACCTCCGGCTCCATACTCGGCGCTGGCACGATCCCTGTAATAAGCAACGCAAACGCCACGTTCGAAATCGCCATCGTCAGAACCAGCCCGATCAAGCAGGCCACCGCCCCAAGAAGCGAAAGGATCGTCGCCCCAATAAAGTAGCACAGGTACGCAAGCGGGTTTGAAAACACTCGCTTCAAGCTGTAGCTGATCGCATCCACCGAGCCAAGCTCCAAACCCACTACGGCCGGGATAACCAGCATCGCGCAAACACCCATCACCAGTCCAAACAAGCCCGTCGCAATCCCCCCGGCGATCTCCGGAAGAGCCTTCAACAAGAAAAAGTTGCCCACCATCGTCCCCCTCCGACGATCAACTGGGAGCCCACAACAGGCAGGTAGCGCTTGCTGAACGCCGAGAATCCCTTGATGTAGTCCGGGTCCCACCGCAGGAGCTGGAAAATCACCCCGTAAAGCCCCGCCAAGATCGGCCCGATCACGAAGGCCTGGATCAGAACGCTAATGATCTGCACCCCGATCGTGTCGCCCGTCGTCCCTCCCGTCCCCGTCGTAAACGTTATCGGGCCCGAGCGAACGGTGTGATGAACCGTATGCACCCCCAACAGGCTCGCCACCGCCAGCGACACCCCAAACGTGGCCGCCGTCGCCACCAAAGCCAAAAACGAGAGCCCCACAAACGTGCCCAGCCGTGACATCACGACGTTCCACGCGTACTGAAGCAAAACCACCCGAGGCCTCCCCTCCCCCGCCCGCATGGCAGGTGGAACGGACGCCGAACTAACCGGTTGCATCTATTTCATTGTAAGAGAGTCTGTCCGCGCCAGACCGCAAACGGCCCACTGGGGCCGGTAAATGGTAAGCGGTAAATGGTAAATGGCTGGGACAAGTACAAGGCTCAAGGCTCCCTCCCCCTCTGCGCCTCTGCGTTCTCCGCGTCTCCGCGTGAAATCCCTAAATCCCCAATACCGTACAATAAGCAAATGATCGCGCAGGCGCATTCCGCCACCTTGCTCGGCATCGAGGCGCTTCCGATCGTCATAGAGGTCGACTTACGCAACTTCTCCGGCGGAGAAGGCGAACTCAACTTCATCATGGTCGGCCTCGCCGACAAAGCCGTCGAGGAATCAAGAGTCCGAGTCAAGCAAGCCATCTCCAACTCAGACCTCGGCTACCTCGGCAAGAAGATCATCTGCAACCTCGCCCCCGGCGACATCAGAAAAGAGGGCCCTTTCCTCGATCTCCCCATCGCCGTCGCCATCCTCGCCGCCAACGAGCAGATCCCCTATAACGAACTAGAAAACACCCTCATCCTCGGCGAGCTCGGCCTCGACGGCCAGCTCAGGCCCATCGACGGCGCCGTCAGCGTCGTGCTCATGGCCGCTGAGAAAGGCTACAAGCGGATCATCCTCCCCAAAGCCAACGCCGAGGAAGCTGCCATCATCCCAGAGATCGACGTCTACGGAGTCGAGTCCCTCGTCCAGGCCGTCCACCTCCTCAACGGCGCGGAAATGGAGCCAACCCGCTACATCGACACCCCCGAGAGCCGCCTCCCCGAT
>JANYLD010000123.1 GCA_025363835.1 Armatimonadota bacterium | reverse complement strand
TCGTCGTCGTCCTCGTCGTCTAGGGTGTCCAGAGGTCTGTAGCCGCCCTTCGGTGGCTTGAGCTCCAGGCCGTGCTCGACCAGCTTGTCTCGGACTTCCAACAGCGACTTCTTGCCGAAGCCACGGATGCTGGTGAGGTCCGTTTCGGAGGCGGTTGCGAGAGCTCGGAGGGTTAGGAGGCCAGCTCGGCGGAGGCAGTTGAAGGTTCTCTGGGAGAAGTCCATTTCCTCGATGCGCACGTCCGGGATGTTGGCCAGCTCGGGAGCGATCTCGTCTTCGGTGTCCATGTCTGCCTCGAAACCGGCGGCGCCGAGATCGAAGAACATGCGGAAATACTTGTCGAGAATGTGGGAGGCCTGGGAGAGCGCGTCGTTGGGAGAAACGGCGCCGTTGGTTTCCACGTCGAGGACCATGCGCTCATAGTCGGTGCGCATGCCGACACGGGTGGCTTCCACCGTGTAGTTGACCTTGCGGACGGGGGTGAACTGGGCGCCGGTCGGGATAATGCCGATGATGCCTTTGTATCGTTCCTGCTTCTCCGGAAGAATGTACCCAGAACCCCAACCAGCGTACATCTCCATGTTGAGGCTGGACGCTGCGTCGCTGATGGTGGCGATGTAGACCTCGGGATTGACGATCTCAACTCCCTCGGGGCACTGGACGTCTGCGCCGGTCACTCGGCCGGGGCCCTGGACGTCGATGCGGAGCGTTCTGTCCTCCATCGGTTGGCTGAGGTCCCCCTCGTAGCGGATGGCGAGGTTCTTGAGGTTCAGGAGAAGCTCAGTAGCGTCCTCTTTGATGCCGGGGATGGGAGCGAACTCATGGAAAACTTTGTCGATGCGAACCGCGCAGACCGCGGCGCCTTGGATCGAGCTGAGCAGCACGCGCCGGAGGGCGTTGCCAATCGTCTGGCCGTAGCCTCTCTCGAGCGGCTCGAGCACGAAGCGGCCGTATTCTTGGCTCAGTTCTAGGGTGCTTATGTGGGGCATTTCTTTTTGTTCTCTGCTCTCTTGAGGGCTTGCGGGCTCTCGTCTCCGGGCTTTAGGCTCTTGCCTTTGGGCCCTAAATTAATTAGTGCAAAAGGGGACCATAAAAGTCCCTTCTTGTCAGACTCGTCTCCTCTTCGGCGGTCGGCAGCCGTTGTGGGGCACGGGGGTGATGTCGCTGATGCTGGTCACTTCCAGGCCGGAGGCTTGGAGGGCTCGGATGGCGGTTTCTCGCCCGCTTCCGGGACCACGCACGTAGACGTCGATCTTCCGCATCCCGTTATCTTGTGCAGTGCGCGACGCTTTGTCGGCGGCGACCTGCGCGGCGAACGGAGTGCCCTTTCGAGATCCCTTGAAGTTCGCGTTGCCGGCGCTGGCCCAGCTCACCGTGTTCCCTTGCGGGTCGGTGATGGTCACCAACGTGTTGTTGAACGAAGCATGGATGTGAGCCACTCCACTTGGAATGTTCTTCTTTTCCTTCGTTTTGCCTTTCTGAGATTGCTTTCTTGCCATTTGGGTGTTGGGTACTGGGTGTTGGGTTCTAGGTTTTGGGTTCGATCCTAAGACCTAAAACCCAATACCCTCTCGATTACTTCTTAACCTTCTTCTTGCCGGCGACGGTCTTGGCTTTGCCCTTGCGGGTTCTCGCGTTGCTCCGGGTTCGCTGGCCTCGGGTGGGGAGGCCTCGGCGGTGGCGGAGTCCGCGGTAGCAGCCGATCTCCATGAGACGGCGGATGTTGCCCTGGACTTCGCGCCTTAGGTCGCCTTCGACCTGATAGTCGCGGTCGAGGATCTCGCGAAGGTGGGCGACTTCGGTCTCAGTAAGGTCTTTAACCCTCTTCGCTGGATCAATGCCTGCCTTCTCCACGATCTCGTGAACGTTGTGCTTGCCCACTCCATAAAGGAGAGGCAAAGCATAAAGGATAGGCTTTTCTCGGGGTAGGTCGACGCCTGCAATACGTGCCATGTTTCTTTTAGATTCTCTCCGTCAGCTTTAGCCCTGCCGTTGCTTGTGTTTCGGGTTGATGCAGATCACGCGCACGACTCCGTTGCGCTTGATGATCTTGCACTTATCACACATTTTCTTGACGCTAGCTCGAACTTTCATCCGTTTCTCCGTTCTGATCCGTCCTCTCTGTAGTCCTGCTGTGACTGGCACTCAGGCACGGCCGAGGGGAGCGGCTGACGCAAGGGAAAATTATACCGCGTCTCGGGCGGTAAATCGTAAATCGTAAGTAGTAAGTCGCCGGAAGGCCGGCAAATCCCGTTCTTTTCTTGCGATCGTGCCTTTGTCGAGTCCAGTTTACTTGTATCGATAAACGATTCTGCCCCTGGTGAGGTCGTAGGGGGAGAGTTCTACTCGGACTCGGTC
>JANYLD010000091.1 GCA_025363835.1 Armatimonadota bacterium | reverse complement strand
CGAGCAAGCTCTCGCACTCCCAAATTGGCTTCCGAATGGCGGCGGTATAACGGCGTATGCGCGGGACGGTGCTTAATACGGCTGCTGTGGTGCTGGGGGCCGGGGTTGGGATTGCGGTGGGGACGGGGATTCGGCCGGAATATCAGTCGACCGCGATGGCGGGGCTTGGGTTGGTGGTCGTCGCCATTGGGGTCAAGCTGTTTCTGCAGTCGAAAAACGTGCTTTATGTCGCGGGCGCGATTGCTTTGGGCGGGATTCTGGGCACGGCGCTCGGGATCGATGCGGGGCTTCACGCGCTGACCGAATTCGTCCGCCAAAGGGTTGGCGGTGGGGCGCATTTCAACCAAGGATTGATCACTTGCAGCATCCTGTTCTGCGTCGGCCCGATGACGCTGCTTGGTTGCATCAAGGATGGTCTGGAGGGGGACATCGAGCTTCTGAGCCTGAAATCGGCCATGGATGGTGTTGGAGCCTTCTTCTTTGCAACGGCGCTTGGGCGGGACGGCGGGTTTGGCGTGTTGTTGTCAGCTTTGGTTGTCTTGATTTACCAGGGCGCCTTGACTTTGCTGGCGCGGCCGTTGCGGCCGTTGGCGGACGACACCGACCTCTTTGCGGAAATCACGGGGTCGGGCGGGATTATGTTGATGGCGATTGGGCTTGGACTGCTGGCGATCAAGATTTTGCCGGTTGCGAATTATCTTCCTGCTTTGGCTTTGGCGCCGCTGTTTGTGCTTGCGGGTCGGAAGTTGAGCAAGCGGAAGCATGTTGTTGCAGACTTGTGATTGCTTGAATTCTAGATTGCCGATTGCTCAATTATTCGAAGGTGCCTCCAAGGATCAATCGAGCAATCGGCAATCTAGCCATTCGGCATTCTCTGGGGTCCACCGGTACAATCTCACTATGCGCCGCCTCGTTTTTTTGCTGGCTTTGCTTTGCGCCGCCTTCGGCTTTAGCCAAACGCCGTCGACTCCGCCGACGGTAGCCAAGGTTCATATTGGAGATGAGATCGTCGTCAACGTGGCCGGGTTCAAGGAATACAACGGGGATTACCATGTGTCTGACGACGGTCAATTGACAGGTGTGGGGTTCGGCAGTGTTCAAGCCGAGGGCAGGACGGTTGATGAGCTCAAGGCGGAAATCCTTGCCCGGTTCAAGAAGATTTTCAAGGATCCCACTATCGATGTAGTGATGGAGAAGCAAGCGTATCAGTACATCTACGTGATAGGCTCACAGCACACGGAACCCATCATCTATAAGCCCGGTTTCGACCTGCGGCAGATCGTTGGAATGGCTGGTCTGACTGAGGCTCCGGAGCTGTTCGACTGCCGCGTCAGTAGAGCTGGCGAGCCGGTCCATAGCGTGGATCTGCCCAAATTGTTAAAGGGAGACGTCACGCAATGGGACGGACCGATGCAGGCCGATGACGTCGTCACCTTTCTGACCAAGGTGTTCCATGTGACGGTGTCTGGCGAAGTCAACGCGCCGGGCGATTATATCGTTCGCAACGACTCGCAGGTGGAGTCGGCAATTGCGCAAGCTAGGGGGGTCACCAAGGACGGGACGCTCCAGAACGTGCTCGTCTTTAGGGGCCAAGACGTCTTTAAGGTCGATGTTTCAGCTTCCGCGGAAGGTAAGAAAGAGCTGTTTGCTCTCCAACCTGGCGACTCTGTGGTCGTGAGAAAGAGCGATAACGCGGTTTATATTCTCGGCGAGGTCCGCATGCCGGGGCGATACGTTGTTGCCGATAACAAGACGGTCACCGTAGCTGACCTGTTGGCGCTAGCCCAGGGTCTCACGCCCAGTGGCTCCTTGCGCCGAGTCACGCTTGTTCGTCCCGATGGAGCGGGCAAGTTTAAGGCAACCGCTTACAACCTTGACGAGTTTCTGAAGCAGGGCAAGGTGGCGAGCAATCCGACTTTGCAATCGGGTGACATCGTTCTCTTTGGGCAGCCGAAACAGTTCCAGTTGGCCAGCTTAAATCAGATTGCCAGCACGGCATACTTGCTGAAGTTTATTATTCCGTAATAAACCTCGTTGCAAAATGACTGCCAAGCAGCTTAAGGCAGTTGCGGTTGGTTCAACCGACGTAGCGCAGGTGGTCTAGGAGAGAGCTTGCGCCGATGCGGAAAGTGTGGGGGGTGAGCCACTCCTCGCCTAGACGGTCCCTAACGAGTTCGATCCATCTTAAAGCTTCATGCGGTGTGCGGATGCCACCGGCCGGTTTGAGGCCCACCTGATGAGAAGTGACATCCCGATAGTCTTTGATGGCCTGGCACATGGTTGCTCCGGCTTCTAGGGTGGCGTTCACGCGCTCTTTGCCGGTGGATGTCTTGACGAACGCGGCGCCGGCCATCATGGCGGTTGCAGCGGCCCGGTAGACGGTTTCTTGGTTTGGAAGCTCACCGGTGCCCAGGATGACTTTGACGGGAGTGTCCTCGGCTGCCGCGACCATCTCTCGGATTTCGATGTAGAGCTCTTCCCAGCGCTCTTCAAGGGCTAAATAGCGCGGAGTGGCGATGTCTACCTCGTCGGCTAGCCTTGCACAAATTTGCACCTCTTTCACTCGGGCTTCCAAGGGCGACAGGCCGTGAGGGAAGGCGCCGGCGACCGTGGCAACTTGGACTCCTTTTGCTCTGAGCCAGGTGCCGGCTTGGTGGACGAAAGCCGGATAGATGCAGACAGCGGCGACGACGGTTTTGTCGTCCTGGCCGAGTGGGGCGATGGCGGCCTCCAGGAGGGCGGAAATTCTCTCCGGGATGTCGTCTGAATTGAGCAGGGTTAGGTCTAGAAATGAAGCGATTTGGCGGGCGTCTCGTAGGGTTGGCGCGGGCAGATCGGCGGCGGGCTCATAGGGTTGAAGCTCGGGCAGATGCAGCAGAAATCCAGCATCAAACGGCACGCCTGGGTTCTTAACGGAAAGTAAACTGCTGTTTCGCATGGATTTTGCATTCTATCGCGCATGCATGGAAGCAGGCGCACTTGGCTAAGGCTACCGCCGACAGCGTTCATGAACGGCTCCTTCCCTGGCTGCCGAAGTCCTATTTTGCGCTGCGCAAGTACAACTCGAAGACCTTTTTGTCCGATTTGATCGCAGGTTTGACCGTTGGGCTGGTCGCTTTGCCCCTGGCAATGGCATTTGCGATCAGTTCCGGGATGTCTCCTCAGGCCGGCATTTACACGGCTGCGGCCGCGGGCCTGATTTGCGGATTGCTTGGTGGCTCGATGGCGCAGGTGAGCGGGCCCACAGGAGCTTTTGTAGTCGTGGTGGCGGGCATTGTCGCCAAGCACGGCGTGGATGGGCTCTTCATCTGCACCTTTTTGGCGGGGCTGATCTTAATCGGGCTGGGAGTCACCGGACTGGGGACGGCGGTGAAGTTCATTCCGCGGCCGGTTGTCACCGGCTTTACCAACGGAATCGCGGTGGTGATTGCGAGCACTCAGTTGCGGGACTTCTTTGGGCTTTCTGTGGGCAAGGTACCGGGGGATTTCGCGGGCAGGATGTCAGTGCTCGCCCATGCGATCGGCACGATCTCTTGGCAGACGACGACGCTGGCCCTCGCCTGCCTGACGGCAATGATCCTATGCCGGAAGTGGTTTACGAAGGTGCCTGGTGCGATCGCTGCATTGTTGATCGGCACGGTTGTGGCCCTCGCTTTGAAGCTGCCGGTCGAGACGATCACTTCTCGCTTTGGCGGCATTCCGACCGGCCTGCCGTCTCCTCACTTGCCTCCAATGAGATTGGATTTGCTTGGGGCGTTGTTGCCTTCTGCGATCACGGTTGCGATGTTGGGGGCCATTGAGTCTTTGATGTCGGCGGTGGTTTCCGACCATATGGTAGGCGACCATCATAACCCGAACGTTGAATTGATCGGCCAAGGCATAGCCAATGTTGTTTCGCCCCTATTTGGAGGCCTGCCCGCAACGGGAGCAATTGCCCGAACAGCGACGAACATTCGATCGGGCGCGAAGACGCCAGTCGCAAGCATCATTCACGCCCTTGTGTTGATCGTGATTCTGCTCGTGGCAGCGCCTTTGGCAGGGCACATTCCTTTGGCCGTCCTGGCGGCCATCTTGATGATGGTCGCTTACAACATGGGCGACTGGCAAGAGATTCCCCAGATTTGGCGCGCCTCGAGGGCGGACCGCGCGGTTTGGCTGGTAACTTTTGCGTTGACGGTCTTTGCCGACTTGACGGTGGCCGTACAAGCTGGAATGATGTTGGCCGCCCTGCTTTACATCAGCCGGGTGACGCGGACGACATCGGTGATGCAGATCACTCCCGAATACTTTGAGGAGGGCAAAGACCACGTTTTGATCGGGCGGCATATTCCGGAAGGGGTGGCGATTTTTAAGATCCAGGGGCCGTTCTTGTTTGGGTCAACGGATAAGGTGAAAGAGGTCACGGATCAGTTGGCTGACCTGCCGCCAGTCGTGATCGTGCGTCTGCGGAACATGACAGCGATCGATACGACCGGTATTCAGGCACTAGAAGATCTTGCCGAAAGCCTTCATGCCACTGGCCGGCACGCGATCTTCTGCGGTATGCAGCTTCAGCCGGGGCACATGATGCGGCGGGCGGGGTTTGCGGAGATGGTCGGTGAGGAGAACTTCTGCCCGAACGCCCATGAGGCGCTGCTGCGCGCAGGGGAGATTCTGAGGGAAGAGATGCCGGCCGGCGTTTAGCAGCTACCTGTTTGGGAGTGCGCGTGCTTGCGCGCTTTGCCGACCCGGAGTTACCGCAGATATTCATCCGCCAGTTCAAAAACTGGTCAGCCACTCGATCCAAGCAGAGTGGTATTGAGGAGTTTGCAAAAGCGCGAGCAAGCACGCGCGCACTCCCAAATGGTCCTATTTCTAACAACTTCTTCCGTGTCCGACAACTTCACCTTTCGGTCCGTGATATATTGCTCTCGTGGCACAGTCCGATCACATCGAGATCATTCAGGACCCAGAGAAGGCGGCGGTGGCTTTGCAGCCTTTGCGGCTTCAAATTCTAAAGCTGTTAGCTGAGCCAGGCTCGCCTTCTTCCCTCTCCCGCACGCTGGGCGTGCCTCGGCAGCACCTGAATTACCATGTGCGCGAGCTGGAAGCGGCGGGGTTGGTGGAATTGGTGGAGGAGAAGCGGCGAGGGAGCGCTATTGAGCGAATCTATCAGTCCACGGCTCGGGCGTATGTTGTGGGGCCGAAGGCGATGGGTGAGTTGCGAGCGGATCCCTCTGATGTTCAGGATCGGTTTTCGACAGGGTACTTGGTGGCCCTGGGGTCGAAGCTTATTGAGGATGTCGCTGACTTGCGGGAGAGCCGGTCAGTGGTTCCGACACTGGCTCTCGAAACTGAGATCTGCTTTGCTACCGATGCTGCGCGAGGTGCGTTCGCGCGCGAGTTGACGGCCGCAATTTCCCGGCTAGCCGCGACTTATCATCAGGACGATGGCGAAGTCTTCCGAGTCGTCATCGCGGCTCATCCGACTGTGTTAATTTAGCGCCGCCTATATGGAGTGCGGCGTCTTTAGCGCCGCACTCCATATTGTTTCATCTCTGTTACAGTCCTTTCTTCGCTACGAAGTCGCAGATGTCGGCGAGGCGGCTGGCGTAACCCCATTCGTTGTCGTACCAGGCAACGGCTTTGACCAAGTTGCCCAGGCCGACCGTGTCGAGGGCGCTGAAGATGGAGGAGTGGTCGTTGCCGATCAGATCGGTGGAGACGAGGGGCTCGTCGCTGTACTCGAGGATTCCTTTCATCGGGCCGTCGGCGTACTCGCGCATGGCGGCGTTGATTTCTTCGACGCTTGCGTCCTTAGACAGGAGGCAGGTGAAGTCGACCACGCTGACGGTCTTGACGGGGACTCGGAAGGCCATGCCGGTGAACTTACCTTTCAGCTCAGGGATAACGAGGCCGACGGCTTTTGCGGCGCCGGTGCTGCTGGGGACGATGTTCTCGGCGGCGGCGCGAGAATCTCGGAGGTCTTTGCTGGCGGTGTCCACGGTCTTCTGGGAGCCGGTATAGGCGTGGATCGTGGTAAGGAGGCCCTTCTCGATCCCAAACCTGTCATGGAGGACCTTGGCGACGGGGGCTAGGCCGTTGGTGGTGCAGCTTGCGTTCGAGATGACGTGGTGCTTCGCGGGGTCGTACATGCCCTCGTTCACGCCGAGCACGATGGTGACGTCTTCGTTCTTGGCGGGCGCGGAGATGATGACCTTCTTAACTCCGTGGCTCTTGTGGGCGATGGCCTTGGTGGCGTCGGTGAACCGGCCGGAGCACTCGAGTACGATGTCAACGTCGAGCGTGTCCCACGGGATTAAGCCAGGATCCTTCTCGGCAAAAACCTTGATCGACTTGCCGTCGACCTTGATGTTGTTCTCGTCGTAGCAGACTTCGCCTTTGAAGTTGCCGTAGTTGGAATCGTGCTTGAAAAGGTAGGCGTTGGTCTTTGTGTCGGTCAAGTCGTTGACCGCGACGACCTCTAGGTTGCCTGGGTGCCTTTTCAGAATCGTGCGAAGAGTCAGCCGGCCAATGCGGCCGAACCCGTTGATGCCAATGCGCGTCGCCATCGAAGCTCTCCTTAAACCGGCGTCGTTGCCGGTTTTGAACTTGTGGAGTTTACTCTGGGCGGTCGTTGGGGACCGATCGATTGGGGCTTAGGGGTGTCGTGAAATCTTATGACATTTTTGTCATCCTGAGCGAGTCCCCGAGTCGAAGGATCTGACTGGAGGTTCCACTTGCTTCTGCTAGCGTTCCGTCTCGCACGGTCAGGTCCTTCGAGTCGGAGACTCGCAAACAATGAGAGGCCATTCACGAATTGGCGCCAGACGAGACAACTTCAGGCGTCTCCCCTTCAGCTTCATTCTCGTCGCTTCTCATCGGCTTGCTTTTCAACGCCTGCAGACTGATCAGCCAGCCGACGGTGATGAAGATTGCGCAGCCCATGAAGGGGCTGTAATGCTCGAAGGTGAGCGGGTGTTTGAGGTGAAGGAGGGTTCCAATCCAGAGGGTGTGGGCGTATAGGAAGCTGCCAACGTAGCAGCCCACCACCGCGCCAAGGCCCTGGGCGGTCATGATGGCGCCGAGGTTGGCAGCGCGGTGTTTGGGATCGAGGTCGGAGACGCTCGTCATCCAAGCGGGTATGGCTAACAGAAATCCGACACCGAGGGGGATTCCGCCGAGAGCTAGCGCCCATCCCGTTCGAAACACTCCGACCAAGGCGCCAGAGGATATGAAGATGAGCCCACCGGCGCATAGGGCCATTCCTAGGTGGACAGATCGATTCGGTCCGAGCTTCTGACCTAGCCTGCTCATGGGCACGCTGAGGAGGGCCATAGCAATGGCGCCGGGGAAGACGAGAGCGCCGAAGCCAGTGGGGGAGAGGCCAAACTCCTGCTCGGCGAACAGCTTGATGATGATCATCGGGAAGCCAATGCCCGCGAAGGTGATGATCGAGAGGAGAACGTACACCGGAATTGAGCGAAAGGAAGCGATGAGCTGCTTGACGTGGAAGCCCTCGTGCTCGGCGAGAAGAGCTGGATCGTGAACCGTGTCCCGCGGGATGAGGATCATGGAACCAATCGTGATGCAGAGGAAAAGGGTTGCGGCCAGATAGAGGCCGGCAGCGTCGTGGGTTCGCTGATTAAACTGATCCTCGGCGATGCCGCCGATCGGCAAGGCGAGTGCAATGCCGAGTAAGTAGCAGGTGTTAAGGAGGGACATGGCCTGCTGCCGATCCTCATCGTCCACCGCATGGCCCATCTCGGCAAACATCGCCGGCCATAGCATCGCCGCGCCGATCCCATCGAGAATACGCATCCCCATCAGGGCGAATGTCTCCCAGACCCCGATGTTGTGCGGGAAGATGTGGCTGGGTGGCAAGACAACGGTCAGAAGCGAAGTGGCGAAGGTGATGGCAGGGCCGACGATGAGAAACGTGCGGCAGCCAAACCGGTCCGCAAAATGCCCCATCGGCCCCTTGAAGATGGCTTCGCTCAGCAAGAAGCAGACGACTACCAAGCCCGCGACGTCAGTCTGAAAGTGACGAATATTGACCAGATACACCGGCATCGTGGAGATGTTAAGGACGGCGTACGAGATCTCCGCGAGGAGCGCGATGATCAGCAGGCGCAAGACCGCGGGACGCTTGATTAGGGGGGGCAGCTTGGGCGCTAGGGGTTTGAGCATCGCTTAAACGTCCGCACTGCGAACCCGGTGACGGGGTTCACGAAAACCTATGTTACATGACTGGAAAACGGGCGACAGAGGTCTCTTCCTAAGTTCTGGAGTCCGCGTTCGTTCTCGCGGCCCGGACGGCTACGCATGTGGCCACTGAAGGAAACGTTCCACGCCTCAGTCAAGTTTCAATAGACCCAGTCGTGCCAAAGAGATTTTGGAATTGGATGAAGGCATCTTGCATTTGCCACGTTGAATAGTTGAAATTGGGAGTGTGAAGAAATGGTGAAGCTAGGTCTGCTTCTATACGCCCTGGTGGGCGCTAGCGCCGCTAGGGCTCAAGGTTTGACCAAGCCGGTCGACTACACAAGCCGGGCGAAACCGACGAGCTTCATCCTGTCGGACCTATCAAAGAAGGTGGGGCTCAAACTGACCTGCACCAAAGAACTTGAAGCCGAGCCCCTTATCGTTAAGTTTCAGGCCGTTCCGCTTAGGGACGTAATGGACAAGATCGCGGCTGCGGTCGCGGGCGATTGGCGCAAGCAGTCGGACGGATTTCAGCTCGAACGAGGAAAGAAGGCTGAGCAGATGCATGCGGCCGTGCTCCAGTCATATGCCGAGGATTTCAGAGCGGGAGTGAAGCAAGCGGCCAAGGATCTGCAACTTGACGCGTCCTATTCGAGCGTCACGGCGAAAGTTCAGGTGGATGACTATCTGAAGGCTATTTCCGGCCCGGTTGTGAACCCTGAATTGATGAATCTCGTGGCACATCGAATGCCTGTTGCCCGCCTTCTGGTTCGCATTTTAGGCAGGATGAATCCCGCCCAGTTCGTAGGTCAATCCAGCATGACGGGACATGTATTCTCAAACGCGCCGACCTCGCTCCAGGCAGCACTACCAAACGATCTGTCGGGCGCGATAGGAGAGTTCGAATCGGAGCAAGGCGTTCTCGACGGCGTGGTTAACGAGACGAGATCGCTATCGAAGGGGAGCCGCACAATGTTCAACTCCGGTAGTCGGGCCTTGGTCGATCGAATTCTCGTGTTCATCGATGGAAAGCGCGGGCGTTACAACACCGGTATCGTGCTTGTCGACGCTTCGGGGCAGATCATTGCGAACGGGTCGGTAGATATCAATGGCAGGGCCGACGCCAAGGCCGATGCGGTTCTGCAAGGCAACTTTCAGAGATCTGAAAAGGTGGTGGCGACGCTTGGCTCGGCTGCGTTGGACATCCTCCCAAACATCTACAATGCGGAGAACTTTCACGAAGTTAGAGCTGACACCAAAGCGGTTCTTCTGAATCCTTCGGAAACGGACCCCTTGGCGGTAGCAACGAGTGACGTCGTTTTGGACGTTGCGGAGAAGGACCACGTGGGCGTTGCCCTAATGCCCCCTGATGACTGCGACAGTTGGGTTTATAAAATTGGAACGAGCGGCAAGGTCAGCTTGGCCGCCTTTGAGCAGGAGGCCGGCTATAGCAAGGAGCTCAATGTCTCAGAGGATGGCGGTTGGCTGATCGGCACACCGACCGATCCACAGGAAACAACGCGTGAGCGTCTCTCCCGACAGGCTTTAGAGGATCTCTTGCGGTCTCTCGAAAGCACAGGTAAAGCTGGGATTGACAATCTGGCACACTTTGAAACGTCCGCTCGGCCAGACTCAAACAAGGTGCTAGCCTCGGATTCGCTGATGGCGCTCTACAACGCCAACTTTTACGAAATTCTGAGCGCGTACCAAGCTGCGTCAGAGCCTTGTCTTGCTCTGTTTGGGACCCTGGAAGACAGGCAGAAGCAACTTGCCCGTGACGGGAGCCTGAAGATTCCCGCCAACGAGCTTTCCGAGCAGCAAGTGACCTATCTCGAAGAGTGGCTGTTTGCTTACGGCGCAGAATTTTCGCCAACGAATCCCGTAGCCGTCACGCCTAACGCTCCACCGACCTTGGAGCAGCGAGGTGAGCCGGAGGTCCTGGGCGGTGGGTTACCGGCAGGAGCTTACGTCGAGATCGCGGATCGGACGAAGCTCGACTTCTCCATGAAGAAAAGCTCTCCAGACGGCGTCTTCGACTACGGTTGCGACCTCGATAACCTCGCCAGGCTGTCGGCGATGTCGGAACGGCCGGACCTGTTTCCCGAAGCTGTAAATAGCCCTCTCGATCGGATCAAGGTTGGCAGCAGTCGAGAAGTGACGATCCGGTTTGTGGTGGGCGACTGGAACCAGGTGCAGCGCTTCTCTGAGAACTCGCCGCCGCCGAAGTCGGCAGCGGGGGCACCTCTGGCGCAGATTGTTGATCGCCTATCACCGGATGCGCGAGGGGCGTATGCAGCGGCTTTGGAGAAGTACCGGGCGCAGTTTGCGAAGCAGAAGCCTGGCTAGCTGCCTTTGTGCGAGGGCTCTCGCCTTCTTGTTTCGAGCAGAGCTTGGAGGCGTTTGCGACCCCTGAAGGGTCTGGGTTAAATCGGCGCTAAAGCGCCGCACTCCATATGGCGCGTGGAGATTCCTCGATTCCCGGAACCTCCAGCCCCAACCTTTCCCCCTCTCCTGGCACAAACATCCAGGACAAGGGGAAGGGAGGTCGGACTTACCTCTTAACGAACTGGAAGCCGCGTCGGGCTTTCTTGCGGCCGTACTTCTTGCTTTCCTTGACGCGAGGGTCTCGGGTTAGGAAGCCGCCGGAGCGGAGTTCTTTGCGGAGGCCCTCGTCGTACTCGAGGAGGGCCCGGGAGATGCCTAGCTTTATGGCGCCGGCCTGGCCGGTGATGCCGCCGCCCTTGGTTCTCGCCTTCACGTCGAACGTGTCGTTCATCGCCAGGTGAGTGAGAGGGCTTCGCACGAGGATTTCTAGCACGGGGCGGCCGAGATACTCTTTGAAGTCTCGGTCGTTAATGCTGATGTTGCCCTCGCCGGGCGTCAGCCAGACCCTGGCGATCGCGCTTTTGCGCCGCCCGGTTCCGTAATTGGATGTTGTCGATTTTTTCGGTCTTGCCATGTTCTTGGTGGGTATTGGGTGTTAGGTATTAGGGGTTTGGCTCTCGGCTTTTGGCTTTAGGCTCTCGGTTCTGGGCCCAATACCCAATACCAATACCTAATACCCTGCGATCTTAGGAAGCGGCTTTTGCCTCCCGCTTGATGTTGAGAGGCTCGGGGTTTTGGGCGCCGTGCGGGTGTTCCTCACCGGCGTAGACTTTGAGCTTTTTGTAAATCTGTTTGCCGAGCTTGGTCTTGGGGAGCATGCCCCAGACGACTTTCTCAACGAAAGCCTCCGGCTTGTCTTCGAGCATCTTGCCCCGCGAGATGTTGCGGAGGCCGCCTGGCCACATGGTGTGCCAGTAGATGAGCTCGTCCTTCTTGTTTCCAGTGAGCACGACCTTCGAGGCGTTTATCACGATGACGAAGTCGCCGCCGTCCGCGTTGTAGGCGAAGGTGGGCTTATGCTTGCCGCGCAAGACTTGTGCAACCTGTGCCGCGAGGCGTCCCACTGGGATACCTGCTGCGTCGACCACGTACCACTTGGGTTCGAGGGTCTTAAAACTCGGATTTGTCGTTCTGTTCATTTTCTTTCTTGCATCGCCTTGCGGGCGGTGTCTTTTCGTCGTTCGTGATTTGGTTTCCCAAATGCTTCACTGCCGCCCCGATCCTTCGGGACGCTTCCGGCTGTATTCATTTCATTTCGAGCATCAGGCGTAAGTTCCGCCACCCCTTCAGGGTGGTGGCCCGGGCTTCTCCTATCCGGTGGTCTTTGCGATCTCCTCCGCTTCGCTGCGGAGATTCGCTTCGACACACCGGCTACCTTCCTTCACCCCTCCGGGGTGAGCCGGGATTCGATGCCTATAAATGAATCTAAGCCAATTTCGAGGCTGTGCGGTTATCGCGGGGAGGGTCGGAGTACTTCACTTCCATCAGGCATAAGCCCTTGGCGGGGAGGACGACCGGCCATTGTAGAGAATCTCGTTCTTC
The DNA here is from genome assembly GCA_025363835.1 of Armatimonadota bacterium. Taxonomy (GTDB): domain Bacteria; phylum Armatimonadota; class Fimbriimonadia; order Fimbriimonadales; family Fimbriimonadaceae; genus JANYLD01. Next base: position 1,305 of record JANYLD010000091.1, on the reverse strand, counting down.
GGTGAGCAGTCGCGCCATGTCTTCGACCGGGCGATGGCCTCTTGCGATTTCTAAGAGCCCGCCTGATATCCTTCGCATCATTCCTCGGAGGAATGCGGTTCCAACGATGTCGATGTCGACTCCGTCAATCTCCGATCCCGGATCTCGGATCTCGGATCTTGCATCCTGAATCTCGCATCTTGCATCTCGAATCCCAATGACATTCACATTGAAGAGTTTTCGGACGGTGTTTTCAACTCCGTCTAGTTCTTCAGTGAAGGCTCGAAAGTCGTGTTCTCCTACGATTGCTTGCGCGGCTTGGCTCATTAGCTTGAGGTCAAGTCCTCGCCCATAGTCGAACAAGTAACGCGTCGTGAACGGATTTCTCCTTACGGTCGAAATCCGGTATCGATAGAATCTCGAGTCCGGGCTGAAGCGCGCGTGAAAGTTATCACCCACGAGGGACGAAGACTTTACGGCTACATCGGGTTCGAGTCGCTTGTTGATGACTCTGGCCCAGTTCTCAGGTTCCATGTCGACGTTTGTGTCGAAATGGCAGACCTGCCCTAGCGCGTGAGCCCCGCTATCGGTACGGCTCGCGCCTACGATCTCTACATCCTCGCCAGTTGCCTGGCGAACAGCCTCTGTCAAAGTGCTCTGGACAGTTCTCTGCCCAGTTTGCGCGGCCCAGCCGCGAAAATCGGTGCCGTCGTACGAGACGACGAGCTTTATTCTTTTAGTCGACAAGCTCGAGCACGGCCGTCTCGGCGCCATCGCCGCGTCGTCGTCCGGTTCGCGTGAGTCGCGTGTAGCCGCCGGGCCGATCCTTGAATCGGGGGGCGACTTCGGCGAACAGGTGCTTGACCAGGTCCTCGCCGTTGATCAGGCTGTTTCGAGCCAGGATCGCGGTTCGCTCCGCAGGCGTCTTGCCAACGACCATTTTATCGGGCTCGGGCGTGCTGCTGCTGTGGCCGACGAGAACCTTTCGGGCACGGCGGCGTGCGGCGAGGTTGTCGTCCTTGGCGATCGTGATCAGCCTCTCCACGAGGCGCTGCAGCTCTTTGGCGCGGCCCAGTGTGGTGTTGCAGTAGCCGTGGCGGATGAACTGGCGCTGCATGTTGGTGAGCAAAGCGCGTCGCTGGTCGCTCGGCAGGCCAAGTTTTCTTCTATCGATCTTGTGATTCATGGTGGCTCAGGTTTTGGGTATTGGGTTTTGGTATTGGGTTTTGGGATTTGGCTCTAGGCTCTAGGCTCTGGGTCGGACCCATTACCCAACATCTAACACCCAATACCTATTCAGAAATCGTCGTCGTCGTCCTCGTCGTC